>NZ_JBHXMY010000024.1:20410-24531 GCF_042720195.1 Nocardia sp. NPDC058497
GCGTAATGCGATGCCGGGCCGCGCGGGTGCCCGGTGACGTCTGCGGCGATGTCCGGTTCTGAGGTCCGCGCGTCGCGGCGTCGGGCGGAGCGGGGTTCTGAGCCCTGTGTGTCGCGGCGTTCGGCGGTGCCACGTTCTGAGAGTTGCGGATTGCGGCGTACGGCTATGGCAGGGGCTGAGCACTACTCGGCGCGATGTCCGGCGACTTCAGTGATTGAGCGCCCACCGGCGCGGAGTGCGGCGATGCTGGGTGTCTGAGCTCGCTGAGCGTTGGCGTGTGGTGTGCACGATGCCGGGTCTGTGCCCCGCGTGATCGTTGGTGGTGCGACAGCTGGCGGACGTTGTCACCCGCCCTGATAGAAATGGTCTGCGATCGGCAGTCCAGCCCGCACGAGGTGCGGCGTGGTCTCGGTCGCGAACACGCGCGTCAGTGCGCCGACGAGAAGGAGTCTTCGTGCCCAAGGGTGTTCCGGAGGTCGTGCCGGAGGACGGTCTGACGACGCGGCAGCGGCGTAATCAGCCGGTGCTGGCGGTGCACACGGGGCCGGGCAAGGGGAAGTCCACTGCCGCGTTCGGGATGGCGTTGCGGGCCTGGAACCAGGGGTTCGACGTGGCCGTGTTCCAGTTCGTGAAGAGCGCCAAGTGGAAGGTCGGCGAGGAAGCCGCGTTCCGCACGCTCGGCACCGTGCACGAGCAGACCGGCGCCGGTGGCGCGGTCGAGTGGCACAAGATGGGCGAGGGCTGGTCGTGGACCCGCAAGCACGGCACCGAGGAGGATCACGCCGCCGCAGCGCTGTCGGGCTGGCAGGAGATCGCCCGCCGTCTCGCCGCCGAACAGCACCGCTTCTACGTTCTCGACGAGTTCACCTACCCGCTCAAGTGGGGCTGGGTCGACGTCGACGAGGTCGTCGAGACGCTGGTCAACCGACCGGGGAACCAGCACGTCGTGATCACCGGCCGTGACGCGCCACAGGCGCTCATCGACGCGGCCGACCTCGTCACCGAGATGACGAAGATCAAGCACCCGATGGACGCGGGCCGCAAGGGCCAGCGCGGTATCGAATGGTGACTGGTCGTCGCGGAGGCGTAGTCATGGGCGGGGGACTGTGATGAGCGCGCCGGCAGTCGTGATCGCGGCCCCGGCGTCCGGCAGCGGCAAGACGACCTTGGCCACCGGGTTGATCGGTGCGCTGCGCCGGGCGGGGCATCGGGTGGCGCCGTTCAAGGTGGGGCCCGACTATATCGACCCCGGTTATCACGGGCTCGCGGCCGGGCGGCCCGGGCGGAATCTGGATCCCGTTCTGGTGGGCGAGGATCGGGTGGTGCCGCTGTACCGGCACGGTGCGCACGGCTGCGATATTGCTGTCGTCGAAGGTGTGATGGGGCTTTTCGACGGGCGGATCGACGAGAACCGGACCGAGGCGGTGGCCGAGGGATCGACCGCGCAGGTCGCGAGTCTGCTCGGGGCGCCCGTGGTGCTGGTGGTCGACGCGCGTGGGCACTCGCAGAGTCTGGCCGCCTTGCTGCACGGGTTCGCCACCTTCGACTCCTCGGTCCGGCTGGGTGGGGTGATCCTCAACCGCGTCGGGAGTGAACGCCACGAGCAGGTCCTGCGCGCGGCGTGCGACCGTGTCGGCATCCCTGTCCTCGGTGCGCTGCCCCGTATGGCCGAATTGGAAGTCCCCTCACGGCATCTGGGTCTCATCCCGGCCGTCGAACACGGCGCCGCCGCCACCGCTGCGGTCGATGCGATGACCGAACTCGTTGCGGCACATGTCGATCTGCGGGCGATCGTCGACCTGGCCGATGGATCGGTCCAGGGACCGGCCTGGGACCCTGCGGTGGAACTGGCCGCGGTAGCCGACGGGGGTCCGCTGGTCGCGATGGCGGGAGGACCGGCGTTCACCTTCGGATACGCCGAACACCGCGAACTCCTGATCGCCGCCGGTGCCCAGGTGGTCGTCTTCGATCCGTTGACCGATGAACTGCCGGACGGTACAGCGGGATTGGTGCTACCCGGTGGTTTCCCGGAGGAGCACGCGGGCGCACTGTCGGCCAACGAGACGCTGCGGACCGCTGTAGCCGACGGCGCCGCGCACAACCTGCCCATCCACGCCGAATGCGCAGGGCTGCTCTACCTGACCCGCTCCCTCGACGGTCACCCCATGGCAGGGGTCATCGACGCCGACGCCGAATTCGGCCCGCGCCTGACCCTCGGCTACCGCGACGCCGTCGCCCTGCACGACTCCACCCTCTGGCGCGCGGGCACCCGGGTCCGCGGCCACGAATTCCACCGCACCCGCCTCACCCGCACCGGCCCCGAGAACGCCGCCTGGGGCTGGCGCACAACAACGTCGGTCACCGAGGGCGCGGTGGTCCGCCAGGTCCACGCCTCCTACCTGCACACCCACCCCGCGGGAAACCCCGAGGCGATCAACCGATTCGTCGCCGCCGCAAGTCGATTCGGTCACTGATGGCGAACCGCCGTCGGCCGGCTGAATTCGACAGGCCCGCAGTGGTTGTCGGCATCGGCGTCCGGCCGGGAACCGTCGCGGAGAAGATCGTGCACGCGATCGAATCGGTGGTCGGTGACACCACCACCATTTCCTGCCTGGTCACGATCGATCGGCGGGCGACCGAACCAGGCATGTGCGCTGCCGCGGTAATCCTCGGTGTCCCGGTGATCGGCTTCAGCGCAACGCAATTGGCCGAAGTCGACGCACCGTACCGATCGCCCCTGACGTCACAGTCCGTCGGCACACCCAATGTCGCGGAGGCGGCGGCACTGCTGGCGGGAAACGGTGAACTCGTCTGTGGACGCACGGTTGTCGACGGCGTGGTGGTAGCCGTCGCGGCAGCCGCCGGCTAGGCCCAGTTCGAAGTCCGCCGGCGTTGCGGGCATGCGCTGAGCATTCACCGAACGCTCCGGTGGGCCCGATTTCGACCGGTCGGAGCGATAGTGAACGTTGCGCGCAGTGTCGACGGAATCGGCGGCGGTGGCTTGCCTGAGCGGCCCGAATTCACCGGCACCCACCTGTTCCTGTTCGCCGGCTATGCCGAGCAGTCCCGCTTGCGCGCAGTCGCGAATTGATACATGGACAAGCCGGTCGGTGACCTGGCCTTCCAGGTCGTCAAGTACCCAGCAGCGGGCGGCTAGCCGCACCGTGACCTGCTGCGCCTGTCGCACCCGGCGACCGCCGAGGAAGAGGGGTGCCGAATGTTCGACTGGATCTGCTGTCGCACAAAGGAACTGGACGGCACCGCCCGGGTTGTCGGCATCGGTATCCGGCAGGGGAACCGCAGCAGAGCATCGTTGGCGCGGTCGATTCGGTGGTCGGTGGGCGCTGTGATCACATCCCTGGCGACATTTGTTGGGCGGGCATTCGGACCAGTGGTCGTCGCTGCCCCAGCTATGCTCGGTGTTCCTGTTGTCGCGTTCACCGCCGACCAGCTTTCGAGGTTGCTGTGCGGAACCGGTCAAGCCGCACATCGGCTGCTGGCGGAACACCGAGCGTCGCGGAAGCGGCGACGCTGCTCGCGGGAGACGGTGAACTGATCCGTCCGAGAACGACTGTCGTGGGAGTAGTAGTGGCCGTCGTGGCGTCGCGAGAATCTGTAAGCTGAATGCGCGTGTGTTCGAGCTGAACCGACCATCGAAGTTCTGAGTCTCGAAGGGGGAATGACGAATATGTCGGCACGAGGGACTTCGAAAGACAAGGTTATGCCTACTGAAGTCGAGATCGCGTGGTTGGCAGGCCTGCTGGAAGGCGAGGGGTCGTTCGCCATGATCAGGAGCCGTGTCGGCGGCAAGGTCTACCGTTATCCGCACATTATCGTCAACATGACAGATCGCGACGTCATTGCGCGGGTGGCTGGTTTGTTCGGTGGCTCAGTGTATGACGTCCCTCGATACATAGAAGGCCGAAAATTGGCGTATCGAGCACAGATCACCGGTTCAGGGGCAGCGCAGTGGATGAAGGATCTATACCCATGGCTCGGTAAACGCAGACGATCGAGGATCGACGAAGTCTTGGCGGAGTATCGAGCGCAGGAGCCGACTCAGGTCCGACGTCAGCGAGCATGCTCCGAGGATGCTGCCACTCGTCTGAGAATCGACTCCC
>NZ_JBHXMY010000025.1:0-11335 GCF_042720195.1 Nocardia sp. NPDC058497
ACCCCAACATTCCCGACATCGAGACCAACCCCAACATTCCCGACATCGAGACCAACCCCAACACCCCCATCATCCCAGGCGACCGAACAACCGACCCAACGCCCGACCCAACGACCGAACGACCCAACGACGGACGCGACGACCGACCCACCGACCGACCCAACGACGGACCAGGCACCGGACCCCGCGACGGTCGGGCCAACGATGCCGACGGGTCGCAGCAGCAGCAGGACCGGCCGCATCAACAACCGCCCGGGGCCCCGCCGCACCACCCCCAGACCCCACATCAGCGCGAACCTGTCGAGCTCGCACTGATTCCTTTGCTGGTCGCGCCGGGCTACGAGGTGCCCCCGCCGACCGTGGAGAACGCCGGGTTCGAGCTCACCGCGCCGGCCGTGGCCCAGGGTGAAAACATTTCCGGAATGGGCTACGGCTGTCCGGCCGGAGCCGAGGTGGATGTGGCCATCGGCGGCGTACCGGCCGGGACGACCGTCGCCGATGACCGCGGCGCGTTCCAATCCACGCTGGATATGGGAACGGTCCTCCCGGTCGGCCGCTACGAGGTCACCGCTGCCTGCGGACCTGTGCTCGCCGCGGCGCTGGACGTCGTGCTCGCCAGCAATGTCGACGCCGCGACTTCCACTCTCACCGTGATCATGTTCTTCCTGCTTATCGGAGTTTTCGTCTATGTACGGAGGCTCCTGAGCCCGCCGCCACGACCAGAGGAGCGATAGTGAAAACCATTGGAATACTTATCGCGCTGGTCGTATTCAGCGTGTTCGCGCCCGCATCGGCGCACGCGGCGGCGGAGGGTTCCGTCAGTCTGGCGGTCAGTATCGACGGCCGGGAAATCGCCACGGCGACCGAGGCCGATCCGATTCGCTTGGACCCCAACGGTTCCGCGGAAGTGGAGGTGAGTGTCACCAATGCGGGCAGCGAGCCGGTCACCGTCCGGCGCATCGATCTGTCCGGCCAAGTGGTAGGTCTCACGTTCTACTCGTTCGGCACGTCAGTGAATCGGACGGTCTTGCCGAACTCGACAGAGCGACTGAGCTATTCGCTCGACCTTTCCGGGTTGTCCGAGCAGGCGACAGGATTGATCAGCGGATCGGTGACCGCATACGACGCCGACGACAATGTACTGGCCGGTGCGAAGACCGTCACCGATGTGCGTGGCTCGCTGAATTCGGTCTACGGCCTGTTCGGGCTGGCGCTGTTGATCCTCACGGTGCTGGCGATCGCCGACGCGGCGCTGACAGTCGCCAGGCACCGGATGCCGCCCAACCGCTGGCAGCGCGGCATGCGCATGCTCGCGCCGGGACTCGGCATCGGACTGGTGCTGGTGTTCTCGCTGTCGGCATTGCGAGTCTGGATGCCGAGCCCCGAACGGTGGGGGATCGTCGCGCTGCTGTTCGCAGGCGGGTTCTTCGTCCTCGGCTACCTCACCCCGACACCGACGACCGCCGAAGAGGAGGCGGCCGAGCTGGAGGAGGAAGAGGCCGCGCTCGAGGAGCTCGACGAGGAGGACAGCGAGAAGCGGACCGTGCCGCTCGATGCCGAGGCGCCGAGCCGATGACCCCCGACCCGAAAACCACCGTTGCGAAGACCGCCGAGATCGACCCGGTGGCCGCGGCACTGCCCGCCTACGAGATCGGGGGCCAGTTGGGCAAGGGCGGCTGGGGTCTCGTCCTGGCCGGTCGGCACCGCAGGCTGGACCGCCCCGTCGCCATCAAGCAACTCCCCCCGGCGTTCGCGGCCGACCCGATCGTGCGGCGGCGATTCGTCTCCGAGGGCCGGCTGCTCGCTTCGCTGGACCATCCGCACGTCGTTCCGGTCTATGACTACGTGGAAACCGAAGAGATGTGCCTGCTGGTCATGGAGCTGTTGCCGGGCGGAACCGTGTGGAGCCGATTCACCGGCGACGGGTTCGACGCGCCGTCGGCGGTCGCGGTCGCGCTGTCGTGCGCGGCGGGGCTGGAGGCCGCCCACGTCCACGGCATCCTGCACCGCGACGTCAAACCGGAGAACCTGATGTTCGCCGCCTCCGGCGCGCTCAAGGTGACCGACTTCGGCATCGCGAAAGTGGTCGGCGGCGACGAGACCATGGCCACCAAGACCGGCGAGGTGATCGGCACGCCGTCCTACATCGCCCCCGAACAGGCTCGCGGCGGGGAGTTGACCCCGGCGACCGACGTCTACGCGCTGGCGACGATGCTCTACGAATTGCTCTCCGGCTGCTTGCCCTTCCCCGCCGGGGAGAATGCGCTCGCGACGCTGTTCATGCACGCGTTCGACGAGCCGACGCCGTTGGGTGAGGCCGCACCGAACATCCCGGAGCACCTCGCGGAGGTTGTCATGCGCGGTCTGGCCACCGATCCGGCGAAGCGGTATCCGACCGCCGAAGCGTTCGGGGTTGCCCTCGCCGAGGCATCCACGGAGCCATGGGGGCCGGGTTGGCTGTCCGCCCAGGGCATCCCGGTGATGGGTGCGGAGACGATCTCCGCCGCGGCCCGCACGACCGGCCCGATCTCGCCGACCGTCATCGACGGCGCGGCCACGCGCGGGCCGACCGCACCCGCCGTGCGACCCGTACCGGGCCAGCGTGCGCAGGGCGTGCGGCTGGCCGAGGTGGACGAAGCCGACCTGGTTCCGGTCAAAGAAGTGATCACCTTGCCTTCGCCACGGGTGCCGCTGCTCGCCGCGGGGGGCCTGGCGCTGATGGCGCTCGCCGTCGCGTTGATCGGCGTCGGCTCGCCGAGCACCGGCGGAACACTCCCGCCGGGAGCCGCCACCGTCGGCGGCGTCGACCCCGCCTCCGGCGAAACGATCCCGGTCGACCTGAACCAACCGGTGGTCGTCACCGCGGTCGGGCCCTCGGCCGCCGCCACGGCCGAGCTGCGGCTGAAGGTGCTGGGAGCCACGGTGGCCAAGCAGAGCGCGCCGATGGCCCCGGAGCCCGGCCGCAGCGTGGCCACGCTGCCAGCGCTGGGCGGGCAGCACCTGGTCGCGGGCGAAGTGACCGGTGAACTGACGGTGACCGAACCGGGCGCGCCGACGAGCACATCGAGCTTCCCGGTCAAGACGGCGCAGCCCGCGCTACCCACCGCCGCGGCGGTCGGCGTCGGGGCGCTCATCCTGTTCGCGGTCGCGTATCTGGAGTCGTTCCTGCGCTCGCTACGCCACCGTCGGCGTCGGGTATCCGGCGGTGTCGGCGTTCCCGTGAGCGCGGGTGTGCTCGCGATCGGCTTGGTGGGCGCCGCGTGGATTCTGTTCGGCAGTGCGCCCACGATCGCGACTGTGGTGACCGCGGCCGTGGTCGGGATGCTGGCCGGCGTCGCGGCAGCCATCGGCGCCTGGCGCATCGGACAGCGCCGACGCTATCGCCGCAAAGAGCAGATCAAGGAGCAGGCTCGGATTCGAAGTCGTGTTCGTTGACGATTCCACTGTTCATGGCTCGCTCGACGAGTTTGGCCCGCTTCTGATTCTGTGGGAGGTCCTCGACACCGAACTTTCCGAACAGCGCGCGCAGATGGGTCTTCACCGTCTCGGTGCTCACGAACAGTTCCTTGGCGATCTGCTGATTCGATGCCGGGGTGGCATAGGTGGCGTTGTGCTGGAACGGCCTGCACAACGCGACCAGCACCCCCTTCTGCGCCTCCGTCAACGAGCGCCGCGTCGGAAGGCCGGAGGAGTCCCGGGCTTGGGTTTTCGCACAGCTCGCCCGGCGGCCATGGTCCAGATAGGACAGCACCGTGTTGCCGATCTGGATGCTGTCACCGGTTTGCAGTCGATGACGCCCGGCGAGACGTTCTCCGTTGACGAAGGTGCCGTTACGCGACAGCCCGTCGTCGACGATGGTCCACTGTCCGCCGATCCACTCCACCGTCGCGTGCAGCCGCGACACCTGACCATCGGCGGTCAGGGTGATGTCGGCCAGCGATGATCGCCCGACCGTGATCCGCGGCGCCTCGGCAGACAGTGTCAAAGCCCGGCGATGCCCTTGATCGTCGACATATGTGAGGCGCGGCTCGGTGAAATTGGAAGTCACGGCCATTCCCCCTCGATGGGTGGAGCGGAGCCCGGACTCTCATCATTCTAATGCCTCCCCCAAGCCCCCTGCTGCCTGTGCAGGCGCCACACCCACTTGTCTGAGACCCCGAGTCTCATATAACGTGCAATCTGCGCCACACAAAGGAGACATCGCCGATGCTGTCGACAACTGCCAAGAACACCGCAACCGATCCCGAATACCACGAGATCCTGCGCAACCTGTCCGAAGGCTCGGTGAACCGGCACTTCGATCCGTACGTCGACATCGACTGGGATTCGCCGGAATTCGCCGTGCATTCCGACGATCCGCGCTGGATCATGCCCGACGAGGACCCGCTGGGCCGCCACCCCTGGTACAAGGCGCAGCCGGTCGACAAGCAGATCGCCATGGGCATGTGGCGCCAGGCCGGGATCGCCAAGGTCGGCCTCGATTTCGAGCAGCTGCTGATCCGCGGGCTGATGCAGTATCTGGTCTCGGTGCCCAACGGTGATCCGGAGTTCCGGTACGTCACCCATGAGGCTGCCGAAGAGTGCAACCACACGATGATGTTCCAGGAGATGATCAACCGGATCGGCTACCGCGATGTGATCGGCATGGGCCCGATCGACCGCAAGCTGACGATGATCATCTGGCCGGCGGTGAAGTACTTCCCGGAGCTGTTCTTCACCATGATCCTCGGTGGCGAGGAGCCGATCGATCACCTGCAGAAGTCGCTGCTGCGCGGCGGGGTGGACATGCATCCGATGGTGCAGCGGGTCATGCAGATCCATGTGGCCGAGGAAGCGCGGCATATCTCGTTCGCGCACGAGTACCTGCGCAAGAACGTGCCGTCCATGAACCCGATCACGAAAACCGTGCTCTCGGTGGCGTTCCCGATCGCCATGCGCGTGATGCTCGACATGATCGCGACGCCGCCGAAGCAGTTCGTGGAGAAGTTCGGCATCCCGGACGAGGTGATGCGCGAGGCCTACTGGGGCAGCCCGGCATCGCAGGCCACCAAGCGTGACGTCTTCGCCGACGTGCGGGCGCTGGTGGAGAGCACCGGCATGATGAACCCGCTCGCCAAGCTCACCTGGCGCCTGCTCGGCATCGACGGTCCGGCCTCGCGCTACCGCAGCGAGCCCGCACGCAGAGCCGCCTGACCGGCAACGATCCGCCCCGACGGGCCGGTCACCGCGACCGGCCCGTTTTCCCTGTCCCGCACACCCGCGTGCCATCCCCTGGAGTACACCGTTGACTGCCGACCACGCCCGCTCGCGCACCGAGAGCTGGCCAGCGCCCGCCTTCGCGACGCTGCCCGACAACGACCCGTTCTATCAGCCGCGGGCCGGATTCGAGCAGCTCGCCGAGGGCACGGTCCTGCGGTGGCGGCCGGTCGAACTGGCCGCCTTCGGGTTGATCCCGCTGAAGGTGACCGCGTGGCAGTTGCTGTACCGCACGACCGACCTCAACGGGAAGCCCGACGCCTCGGTCACGACCGTGATCGCGCCCGCGGACATGGGGCCGGAGACTCCGCTGCTGTCGTTCCAATGCGCCATCGACGCCGTGTCCTCGCGCGGGTTCCCGTCCTATGCGCTGCAGAAGGGCTCGCGCGCGATCGGCACCTTCGCCCACGTCGAACTCCTGTGCTTCGTCGACGCGCTGACCAGGGGCTGGGCCATCTCCATCCCGGATCACGAGGGCATGCTCGGCGCGTGGGGCGCCCCGCGCGAACCCGGCTACCGCGCCCTCGACGGCATCCGCGCCGCGCTGTCGTTCGCACCGCTCGGCCTCGATCCGCGGGCTCCGATCGGGCTGTGGGGCTACTCCGGTGGTGGCCTCGCGACCTCGTGGGCCGCCGAGATGGCGCCCGACTACGCACCCGAACTCGACATCGCCGGTGCGGTGCTCGGCTCGCCGGTCGGTGATCTGGTGTCCACGTTCCACCGGCTCAACGGCAGCCTGCACGCCGGACTGCCGACCCTGGTCGTGGCCGCGTTGCGCCGGGTGTATCCCGCGTTCGACGCCGTCATCGCGAGCGTGGTCGACGACGCGGGCCAGGCCGTGCTCGACAAGGCCGCACGCTCGACCACCGGCGCCGCGGTCCTGCGGCTGGCGCGCTACGACGTCGACCGGCACACCTCCGTCCCGCTCGGCGAGCTGCTCGCCCTCGCCGACATGGCCGCCGTGTTCGCGGACGCCGAACTGGGTACCAGGGCGCCGGCCGTGCCGCTGCTTGTCGTGCAGGCCGTGCACGACCAGATCATCGCGACCGCCGATATCGACGCGCTGGTCGACCGCTATCGCGGCCACGGTGCGCACGTCACCTACCTGCGTGACCGGCTCAGCGAGCACATCACGCTGCTCGCGTTGTCGACGCCGCTGAGCCTGAACTGGCTGTCCGACCGGTTCGCCGGGCAGACCGTGACGCCGTCGCGGACGCAGACCGTGTGGAGTGTGCTCGGCCTGCCCGCGGGCCGACGCGGCCTCGCCGGTCTCGCTCGCGCCGCCGCGCAGGTGCTCTTCGCGCGGCCGCTGACCGGCTCCGCGACCCGGCCCTACCGGAGCGGGAAGGCCGACGCCGCCCGCCGTGCGGCGTGACGACTTGATCTGGTGACAACTGCCGTCCGGCAGCAGTGGTGAAGTAAAGGGGATTGTGGTGGTGGCGATTGTTGCCGACGCACAGCGCGCGGTGCGCAATGTGTGGTCCGTGTCGTTCGGCGGTGGGCTCGAGTCGTCTCGGCCCGCGCCGTCGACGACGATCTACCAGGGGAAGCACCGGCACCTGAAGCGGTACGACCGCACGACCCCGGCGACCGGGAATCCGGTCCTGCTCGTGCCACCGCTGGCGGTGACACCGGCGTGTTTCGACCTGCGGCCGGGGCAGAGTCTGGTGCGGTTCCTGCTCGACCAGGGCAGGCAGCCGTATGTCATCGACTACGGCCGATTCGGTTACGCCGACCGCGATCTCGGGCTCGAGGACTGGACCCACGACATCCTGCCCGAGGCCATCCTCCGGGTCGCCAACGAACACGACGGCCCGATCGACATCATCGGCTGGTCCCTCGGCGGCGCCATGGCCCTGCTCACCTCGGCCGCCAACCCCGACCTGCCGATCGCCTCGATCACCGGCCTGGCCACCCCGATCGACCAGGCCCGGACTCCGCTGCTGCAGCCGCTGCGCCTGGCGGGCCGGATCACCGGCGGCCGGGAGATGGCGCTGGCCACCCGGCTCATGGGCGGCATCCCGCAAGAATTCGTCCAGCTCGGTTTCCGGTTGCAGGCCTTCGACCGGGAACTCGCCCGGCCGATGTTCCTGGCCCGCAACGCCTTGGACACCGAGGCGCTGGCCCGGATGGAGGCGACAGACCGCTTCATGTCCAGCATGCCGGGCTATCCTGGTCGCTCGTTCTGGCAGATCTACCGCAGTCTGGTCGTGCGCAACGAGCTCGCGAGCGGCTCGATCCGGGTGCGCTCCGACCTGGTGATCGAGCTGGCCAAGGTGACCTGCCGGGTGCTGCTGGTCGGCAGCCGCACCGACATGGTGGTGCCCGCCACCGCCGTGCGGCGCGGGCTCGAGATCCTGCCGAACGCCGCCGAAACCCGCTTCGTGGATGTCCCCGGCGGCCACCTCGGCCTGCTCGCGGGCCCGGCCGCCGCCGACACCACCTGGCCTGCGATCGAGGACTTCCTCGGCAGCTGACCAGGTCCACCCAGCCGAAAGGTCCCGGCGACGCTGGGAGTGGCGTCACCGGGACCGTGTCATCGGCTCGCTCAGCTGCCGGCGACGGGCGCCGAACCGTGCAGCTTGCGCAGTTCGTGCTTGACCACCTTGCCGCCGGCATTGCGCGGCAGGGTGTCCACCACGACGAGGTCTTTCGGGTGCTTGTAGCGGGCCAGGTGGGCGTTGAGGTGCGCTTCGAGATCGGCGAGGCTGATCGCGTCGGCGTCCTCGACGGCGACGATCGCCACCGGCACCTCGCCCCACTTGTCGTCGGCCCGGCCGATCACTGCCGCCTCGCGGATGCGGGGATGGCTGAAGAGCACGTTCTCGACCTCGGCGCAGTAGATGTTCTCGCCGCCGGAGATGATCATGTCCTTCTTCCGGTCGACGACGTAGACGAACCCCTCGTCGTCCCGGCGGACCAGATCTCCGGAGTGGAACCAGCCGCCGGCGAACGCGTCGGCGGTGGCGCGCGGGTTGTTCCAGTACTCGCGCATCAATGTCGGTCCTCGATAGACGATTTCGCCGATCTCGCCCGGTGCCACATCGTTCATCTCGTCGTCGACGATCCGGGTGGCGATGGTCGGGATCGGCTTGCCGACCGACCCCAGCTTGCGGATCGCGTCCTCGCCGTCGAGCACACAGGTGATCGGCGACATCTCAGTCTGGCCGAAGACCGCCACATTGAGGGCGTCAGGGAAGGTCTCGGCCATGGCGCGCAGCACCGTGTCCGAGGCGGGCGCCGCGCCCCAGCTGATCACCCGCAGCCGCAGATCACGCTGCGGCACCGAGGGATCGGCGCAGACGATCTGCCACTGGGCCGGGACCAGGAACACAGAGGTGGCGCGTTCGCGCTCCCACGCGTCGAGGACCTCGGTGGCGTCGAAGGCCTTGAGCGGATGGATCACCGTCAGCGCGCCGAGCACGAAACAGGATGCGATGGAGCCCAATCCGGCGATGTGGAACAGTGGCGACGCGCAGAAGGCGATGTCGTCGGCGCTGTAGCGCATGGCCCGGATACAGGTCAGCGCCTGGGAGTTCATATTGAGGTGGGTCAGCACCGCGCCCTTGGGGTTTCCGGTCGTGCCGGAGGTGTACATGATCAGGGCGGCGGTGTCCTCGGTGACGTCACGCGGCTCGTGCGGTTCGCCCTCCTCGGCCAGCAGGTCGTCGTAGCCGAGCAGGCCCTCACACGTGCCTACGCCGACCACGATGCGGGTGTCGAGGCCACCGGTCTGGCCCGCCACCGCGGTGACCAGCGGGGCGAACATCGCCTCGGTGATGATGGCGGTGGCGCCGCTGTCGGTGACCAGGTAGGCGATCTCGGGCGGGGTGAGCCGGAAGTTCACCGGGACCGCGATGGCGCCGAGAGTATTGATGGCGAACACCGATTCGATGTACTCGGTGTTGTTGAGCATCAGGATCAGCACGCGATCACCGGGGCCGATACCGCGCCGCGCGAGTGCGTCGGCGAGCTTCTGGACTCGCTCGTGCAGCTCTCGCCAGGTAGTGGTCTTGCCGAGGTAGCGCAGCGCGGGCGCGTCGGGAATGGCGGTGGCGTGGATCGCGATCTGGTTCATCCAGTGATTGCGTCGCGAGCGCATCGGTTCTACGGCAGTGGACATCGTCGTCTCCTTGACGGGCGCTAGGCCGGGTCGGCGATCGGGCGGGGAGCGTCGGCGAAATGCGGGGCGCGGCGGGTCAACATCGCGGTCATCCCCTCCAGGAAGTCGGCGGAGGTCAGCAGTTCGACCTGCCCGTCCTTCTCCCGTGTGAGCGCGCTGTCGAGTTCGGACAGAGTCGCCGCGTTGATCGCGGCCTTGGTCAGTTCCAGCGCGCGCCGCGGCCCGATCGCGAGCTTGGCGGCGATGGTGTCGACGTAATCGGTGAGTTCCGCGGCGGGCACGCACCGGGTGATCAGCCCTGCCGCGGCGGCCTCGGTGGCGGGCAGGCGGCCACCGAGCAGCGCCATCTCCGCGGCCCGCGCCCGTCCCATCGCGGCCGCCACCAACGCCGTCGCGCCGCCGTCCGGCATCAGACCGATGGAGGTGAACGGCAGCAGCAGGTAGGTGCTGTCGGCGGCATAGACGAGATCGGCGGCCAGGGCGATCGAGGTGCCCACACCGGCGGCGGGCCCGTTGATCTGGGCGATCACCGGCAACGGGGAGTCGACGATCGCGCGGATCACGCCGTTGGCGGTGTCCATCACCACCTCCGGCGTCGCCTCGTTGCCGCCCGAGGCGGCTGCGGCGGCGAGGTCGGCGCCGGTGCAGAAGGCCTTGCCCGCGCCGGTCAGCACGATCACCCGGGTGCTCGGCTCGTCGGCGGCCGCCGTGATCGCCGCGGACAGTTCGGCCATGGTCGCGAGGTCGATCGCGTTCATCCTGGCCTGGCGATCGATCGTGATGCGCAGGACGCCGTGTTCGGCGTCGACGTGCAGGCTCTCACTCATCGCGCCACCGCCTCGACGATCGTGCCCGCCAGCCGGCCCGCGATGAGGTCCTCGGCCTCGCGCACGATCCGCGCGACGAGGTCGCCGCAGGTGGGGATGTCGTGGATCAGGCCCTGGCACTGGCCGACGCTCCAGATTCCCGCGTCGACGTCGCCGTCCTCGTAGACCTTGCGTCCCCGCGCACCGGCGACGAGATCGCGCACATCGGCGAAGGTGCCGCCGCCGCGCTCGATCTCGACGACCTGGCGGCTGACGGCATTGTCGGCGACCCGGGCGGTGTTGTTCATGGTCCGGAAGATCAGCTTCGTGTCGAGCTCGGTATTGGCGACGATCTTTTCCTTGACCGAGTGCGCGATCGGTGACTCGACGGTGCACAGGAACCGCGTTCCCATGTTCACCCCGTCCGCGCCCAGCGCCATCGCCGCGACCAGGCCGCGAGCGTCGGCGATGCCGCCCGAGGCGATCATCGGGATCTCCAGCTCACGCGCCGCCGCGGGGATCAGCACCAGCCCCGGCGTGTCGTTCTCACCGGGATGACCGGCGCATTCGAAGCCGTCGATGCTCACGCCGTCGACGCCGACCTGCTGCGCCTTGAGCGCGTGCTTGACGCTGGTGCACTTGTGCAGCACCTTGATCCCGGCATCCTTGAGAAAGGGCAGGTGGGTGGCCGGATTGCCGCCCGCGATCTCCACGATCGGGACCCCGCCGTCGATGATCGCCTGCCGGTACTCCTCGTACGGCGGGGGAGTGATGGACGGCAGGATCGTCAGATTCACCCCGAACGGCTTGTCGGTGAGATCCCTGGTCCTGGCGATCTCCTCCCGCAGCGCCTGCGGCGTCGGCTGCGTCAGACCCGTGATGATGCCGAGCCCACCCGCCTCCGAGACCGCGGCGGCGAGTTCGGCTCGGCCGACCCACATCATCCCGCCCTGCACGATGGGGTGCTCGACACCGAATGCCTCGGTGAATCGGGTGCGCAGCATCGCGCTCTCCCTCCGGATTCGAGGGGTGTGCCCGGAGTAGGGGTTAAAACCCCGACTGGCGATATAAACGTCGAAGTGATAGAGTATTTATATATTATAATAGAAGTCTATTGCTGAGGAGGGAAGTAGAGGGAGAGAATAGGAGG
>NZ_JBHXMY010000025.1:11345-14463 GCF_042720195.1 Nocardia sp. NPDC058497
ATTCTCGCCGGTTGCGATGAAAACCCGGACGGCTCTTTGCAATCGGCGAGAATCGTGATTAACTTAATGAGAATCACGATTAACTTAGCGGCCGCTGACATACCGTGTCAATAGGTCGCGCTGGCCGCCGGATCCCCGGCCGACCTGTGCGGCCGGAGCGTCGCGACACCGCCACCGGGCTACTTGAAGGATGGTCGAGGATGACCGAAACCCCCACTACCGCAACTGTTTCCGTGCCGATGTTGGTGACGACCAACCCGGCGACCGGCGAGCAGGTCGGCAGCTGGCCGATCGACGACGCCGACAGCGTCGGCGCCGCCGTCGCCCTGGCGCGACGGGCTGCGGACACCTGGCGGGAACTCGGATTCAAGAATCGCAAACGTGCCTTGCTGCGCTGGGGCGCGCACCTGGTCAACCACGCCGGGGAGTTCTGCGCGCTGATCAGCGCCGAGAACGGCAAGACGCCCGACGACGCCTACCTCGAGGTGATCACCGCCGTCGAACACCTCGCGTGGGCGGCCGAGAACGCGCAGAAGGTGCTCGGGCCGAAGAAGGTCTGGCCGGGCCTAATGATGGCCAATCACGAGGCCGTGATCGAGCAGCGCCCGCACGGTGTGGTCGGCGTGATCGGGCCGTGGAACTACCCGGTGTACACGCCCAACGGGTCGATCGCCTACGCGCTGGCCGCGGGCAATACCGTCGTGTTCAAGCCCAGTGAGCTCACCACCGGTGTCGGCCACTGGTTCGCCGACGCCTTCGCCAAGGCGAACCCCGACCTGCCCGACGGCATCCTCACCGTGGTGACCGGCCCGGGCGACACCGGCCGCGCCCTGGTGGAGTCCGGCGTGGACATGGTGGCCTTCACCGGCTCGACCGCGACCGGCAAGCGGATCATGGCCGCCGCGGCGCAGCGGCTCACCCCGGTGGTGCTCGAATGCGGCGGCAAGGACGCGGCGATCGTGGCCGAGGACGCCGATGTGGCCGCGGCCGCCGACGCGATCGCCTGGTCGGCCATGGCGAACTCCGGTCAGACCTGCGTGGGCACCGAGCGTTGCTATGTCGTGGCGTCGGTGCTCGACGAGTTCCTGGCCGAGCTCACCAAGCGGGTCGAAAACCTGACGCCGGGCTCGGGTCCGGATGCCTCCTACGGCCCGATGACGTTGCCGAGCCAGGTCGACGTGATCGCCGGCCACCTCGAGGACGCGCTGGCCAAGGGCGGCACCGCGCTGGTGGGCGGCGCCGAGTCGATCAAGGCGCCGTTCGTGCGCCCGATCGTGCTGCTCGACGTGCCCGAGGATTCCGCCGCAGTGCGCGAGGAGACCTTCGGTCCCACGCTCACCGTGCGCGCGGTGCGCACTGTCGAAGAAGCGATCGAGCTGGCCAACGCCTCCGAATACGGGCTCGCGTCGTCGGTGTTCTCGCGCAAGCGCGGCATGGAGATCGCCCGCAAGCTGCGTGCGGGTGCGACCTCGGTGAACAGTCCGGCCGCCTACGCGGCCATCCCGGCGCTGCCCTTCGGTGGTGTCGGCGAGTCCGGCATCGGCCGCATCCACGGCGCCGCGGGCCTGCTCGGGTTCACCCGGCCGCACTCGATCGCGCGGCAGCGCTTCGAGATTCCCGGCATGGCCTTGCTGTCGTTCGCCCGCACCGAGTCGACGCTGTCGAC
Source organism: Nocardia sp. NPDC058497 (assembly GCF_042720195.1). Classification (NCBI taxonomy): domain Bacteria; kingdom Bacillati; phylum Actinomycetota; class Actinomycetes; order Mycobacteriales; family Nocardiaceae; genus Nocardia; species Nocardia sp. NPDC058497. Next base: position 13,012 of record NZ_JBHXMY010000025.1, read on the forward strand.
GGTGCGCAAGCTCACCGCGTTCCGTTTCGGGCGAGCCAAGTAGACCCAACCATCGATCAGCACGGAAGAAGAGGGACAGTATGGGTGTCGAATTCAGCCCGGAACACAAGGATTTCGCCGCGGCGGTGGCCGCGTTCGCCAAGCGTGAGGCGGGGACCCGGGAGCAGCGTGACGCGCTGACCGAGCACGACAAGGAACAGCACAACCCCGGCGTGTACGCGAAGATGGCCGAGCTCGGCTGGCTCGGTCTGACGATTCCCGAGGAGTACGGCGGGTCGGCGGCCTCGATGGTCGACATGTGCATCCTGCTCGAGGAGAGCCTGCGCGGCATGCTGCCGATCGGGGCGATCGGGCCGACGCTGATCACCGGCGGTGCCTACGCCAAGTTCGGCACCGAGGCGCAGAAGGACACCGTGCTGCGCGGCATCGTTCGCGGTGCCTCCCAGTCGATCTCGATGTCGGAGCCCGAGGCGGGCTCGGACGTGGGCAACCTGTCGACCAAGGCGGTCAAGACCGCCGACGGCTGGCTGATCAACGGCCAGAAGACCTGGTGTTCCAACGCCCACATCTCCGAGAACATCCTGCTCGTCGCCCGCACTTCGAAGGAGGGCGGAAAGCACGAGGGGCTCACCATGTTCCACGTGCCCGCCGACACCCCCGGCCTGCAGATCACCCCGATCGAGCTGATGGGCAACCAGACCGAGACCAACGACCTGTACTTCACCGACTGCGTGCTGCCCGAGGACGCGGTGGTCGGCGAGGAAGGCAACGGCTGGCGTCAGCTGATGACCGGGCTCAACTTCGAGCGCCTCATCCTGGCCGCCATGAGCCTGGGCGCCGCGGAACGCGCCTTCGAGGACACCATCGCCTTCGTCACCCAGCGCAAGCAGTTCGGCAGGCCGGTCGGCTCGTTCCAGTCGCTGCGCCACCGCCTGGCCGACCTGGCCACCGAGATCGAATGCACCAAGCTGCTGATCTACAGCGTGGCAAGGGAAGCCGACGCCAACCCGAACAAGGTGCTCGCCAGGGAGGCCTCGATGGCCAAGCTCAAGGCCACCGAGACCAGCAAGCGGGTGGCCCTGGAAGGCATGCAGATGATGGGCGGCTACGGCTACGCCCGCGAATTCGACATGGAAAAGCACGTCCGCGGCGCCCTGGTCTCCACCATCTTCGGCGGCACCAGCGAAATCCAGCGCGACATCATCGGCCGCACCCTGGGCCTGTAACCCGCTGTCTCGCACCGTCACTCGCTGCCGCTCCACCCCGGAGCGGCAGCGAGCTGTCGTCAGGCGTGGCCGAACAGGGTGGTGCGGTGGAGGGTGATGACGCGGTTCTGGGGGGCGAGGGGGGGGGTTGGGCAAAAGGCGGCGCGGGGGGCGGAGACGGGGCCAACGCCGGGGGAGGGGTTGGGTGGGTGGTGTGGGGGGAGCGAGGGGGGGCGGGTGATCAGGA
>NZ_JBHXMY010000025.1:14473-15941 GCF_042720195.1 Nocardia sp. NPDC058497
GCCCCGCCCGCGCGCTGCCGTCCGGCGGGGCCGACCTGGGGGGGGGGGGGGCGGGTGTGGCGGGGGTTGGGGGGGGCGACGCCTTCGTTCCCGACGGCGCGGCCGAGGTCGACGACCAGGGCGAAGCCGGCGTGGACGAGGATGCGTGCTTCGGCTTCGGTCAGCTCGGGGCGGACTTGCACGAGGAGTTTGGTCCATTCGGCGATGACCAGTTGCTGGATGTGCTGCAGGGTCACCCGGTCTTCGGCTGCGACATTGCCGAATTCGGCGTAATAGACGTAGGTGAGGGCGCGTTCGGCGAAGGAGCCCTGGACGTACATGTCGATCAGCGACGACAGGGCTTCGGCGGGGGAGGTCGAGGCGGCCACCGTCGGGCCGATGGCGCCGGAGACGAGGTCACCCGCGCGGCGGAATGCCGCGGCCAGCAGGTCGCTCTTGCTGCGGTAGTAGCGGTAGACGGCCGAGGCGGTGGCCAGATCGGCCGCGGTGGCGATGTCCTCGACGCTGACATTCTGGTAGCCGCGTTCGTGGAAGAGATCGACCGACTTCGACAGCAGCACTTCGTGCATGAACGGCGACCCGGTGTCGGGCTCGGCCGACGGGCGCGTGGGCTCCGGCGCGGGCAGGTCGACATCGATCAGCGCCCGGCAGGTCGAGGCGAGCAGGGGAGTGAGCAGCCTGGTCGGCAGGGTCGCGTGGTGGTCGCCGATGCTGCTGACCACGCTGAACACTGCCACGGAGCGGACGGCGACATCATCGCGGGCGAGTCCGGGGCGCAGTTCACGGACCAGGCCGCCGAGCAGGCGAACCGCCTCGGCGAACTTGTCGTCGAGGGCCTGCCGGTCGCTCTCGTCGAGATACCGGCGTTCCCAGCGGACCAGCGCGGTGGTCGACCGATTGCCGATGGTTTTGGCGATGACGGCGTCGATGACATGGTCGAGGCGTTCCCGCGGTGACCACTGCGCCGCGTCCTCGGGCAGCGTCACCGCCGCCACCGTAACGTCGGCGAGCCGGAACAGCTCCTCGCGGAACAGCGCGTACTTGCTGCGGTAATGGCGGTAGAGCGCGGCCGAGCTGATCTCGAGCCTGCCCGCGATGTCCTCCATGCTCACACCGTGATACCCGTGCGCGCCGAACGCGGACGCGGCCTCCGCGGCGATCTGGGCGCGCCGGTTCTTCGGCCGCCGCCGCACGACCTTCTCCGGCGTGGCCGTCTGCGTCCCGGTCTCGGGCGAACTGGTGTCGGCCGTGCGCTCGGTGTGGTCGGTGACGCTCATAGGTTGATGGTACGGAGCCGTATATATCCGCCGGACCTGTGGTCGGCACACCCACCGGCGCCGGTGGGTGCGGTCCGGCGTGCGCGGGGAACTCGACGGTTCTCGATCTCGGCCGTGGCGGCGCGGCCGATATAGATCGACCGAGCAATCCGGTTTACGCCTTTCTATTCACCGGCGGCTCGTTCTTCTCT
>NZ_JBHXMY010000025.1:15951-24025 GCF_042720195.1 Nocardia sp. NPDC058497
GCCGCCGCGCCCGCCGCGGGCGAGCCGCCCGCCGCCCCGCCCCGGCCGCGCCCCCCCCCCCCGCCGCGCGCCCCCCCCCCCCCCCCCCCCCGCGACCGAGCTAGCCGGTTGCCGCCTTGCTCTGCACCGGCGGCTCGTTCTGCTCGGAGTCCGTTCGCGGCACGGTGAACGTGGCCAGGATCGACAGGATGGCGATACCGAAGCAGGCCAGTGTGTACCAGAGATTTCCGATGGGATCGCCGTTGCTCGTCTCACCGTCGACGGCGTCGAAGAACGTGGGCAGGGCGGTGATCCAGAGGACGGCCATCACCACCAGATAGACGATGGCGTAGCGCTGGACGAACGGGTTGAGATAGCGCGGACCCGTCGCGCCACCCGCACGCAGTCGCTTCCACTGGCGAACCATGACGACCGCGGCGACGACCGAGAGCACGACCAGTTCCAGCGCGTAGACCACGCCGCGCACCGTTGTGTTGCTCATGCCGAGCACGGTCGCGGGCAGCGGGAGCAGGAAGGTGCCGACCGAGGCGAGCAGGCCGATCACCACTGTGCGCCAGACCAATTCGACGCCGGCGAAGTCCCGGCCCTGATCGACCTGACGGCCGACGAAGTACTGCACGCAGAACGCCAGCGACATCGGCCACAGCGCGGCGAACACGACCACGCTGCCCATCGGCACCGCATCGAACATCGGCTGATTGATGGGATTGTCGACCGACCACTCCCACCACCGCAGCTGCGGCCCGAGATGGTCGAAGATCTCGTAGAACGCGTGGTGCACGAAACCGACGCAGATCGCGCCGACGAGTACGCCGTACCGGCGGAAGACGCCGAGCATCCGGACGATCCCGAAGGCCAGCGTGGCCATCAGCGGATAGATCGCCACGATGTAGATCGGCAATCGGCCCCACAGGAAGTCGACGGTGAACACGTTGTGCGCGAACATCGTGTCGACATGGTCCTCGATGCCGAACGCGGCCGGGAAGTACAGCGGCGGCTCGATGACGAACAGGTAGGCGGTCGCGCCGAACCACAGGACCAGATCGGTGGGGTCGCGGTGGCGGCGCAGGCGCACGATCGCGTACCAGAGCGCGAGCACCGCGCCGAGCACGATGGTGATCTCGAGAACCGGCAGCGTCCAGTTCTCCAGCGCGAACGGACTGCGGAACTCGACGAGACCGCCCGCTTCCTCGCAGGAGAAACCGAGCTGGGTGGCGAGCTCGGCGAAGGTGGGTGAACAGTGTTCGGCCATCGGGCGGCCCTCCTACGAACTGACGGAATCGGCGGTGTACCAACGGGTGACGTCGTAGCCCTCGTCGTAGCGGCGGAACCACTCGTCGGCCAGCGCGGGCAGGTTCTCGTGCGCGGGATTGTGCCGGGGCATCTGGCTGCGGATGATGCCGCCCAGGGCGACGAGCTGCTCACCCAGGCCGAGATCGTCGAACGCGCGTGGCATGGTGCCGTTGTCGACGGGCTTCAGCCCGGGCAGCAACCGGCGCAGAGTCTGCCCGCGACGGTAGTTCGCGAACATCGACAGCGCGTCGACCTGCCGATCCGCCAGCGGCACATGCTCGTTGAAGCCCGCGCAGGCCACCCGGATCACCTGCAGGACGTGCCGGAAGATCGAGGGCGCCACCCGCATCCGGTACAGCTCGCTGTCGACCACCGAGTTGAAGATGATCAGCGCCGAACTGCGGTGCTCGACCTCCTCGACGAAATGCCAGATGAACAGCGAGGCGACCCGGTCGTCGCCGGGGGCGAACAGGGTCGAGTCGTTGTCGAGCATCAGCTTGAACACCGGCGTGAACGTCGCCTCGAGATCGGCGGTGTAGGCGAGGCGGTACTTGATCGGGGTGCTCGCGGTGAGCTTGTCGAACTCGGCGATCACCGCGTCCAGGGTCTGCTGCAGACCCGGATAGCGCCGGATCAGCGCCTTGACGTGCTGGCGGTGGGCGGTCGAATGCTGGCCCTCCTGACGCATGAACGCGTCGGCTTCCTCGGCCACTTCGGGGTCGGTGATCTGCGGTTTCGCCTGGGTGATCAGCTGCACGATCATCTTCTCGAAGCCGATCGCCAGGAACGAGACGGCATTGGCCATCGAGGAGAACGCCGGGTTCTGTGGATTCCACAGGAACGGCACGTCGTAGTCGGAGAAGGCGAAGTCCATTTTGCGGACATGAAGGTCGGTCACGGTGGAGTACCTCGTTGTTCGGGCGTGTGCCTGCCGCTCGGGTGATGAGGCAATCATACGAATGAGCCTTCGAGTGTATGATCACTTTCGCGGAATTCGCCGTGACCTGGGGTTGTGCTAGCGTCCACCCGGTGGCGCGCAGACGTGGATGGGGTGGCAGTCCGCCGGCGGATGATGCGGAGGCCGCGCGCCGGATCATCGCCGCGGCAGTAGATCTCATCGGCCGGACCGGAGCGGAGATCAGCATCGCCGACGTCGCGGAATCGCTCGGTGTCATCCGTCAGACCGTCTACCGGTACTTCCCGAGCGCCGACGCGCTGATGACGGCCGCGGCCATCGCCTCGGTCGACGGTTTCCTCGACCGGCTGACCGCGCACGTTCGCGGGCTCGACGACCCGGCGGATGCGATGGTCGAGGCCGTCGTCTACACCCTCACCGAGGTCCGCCGGACCCCGCACCTGGGCATCCTGCTGTCGAGTTCGTACTCCAACGCCCACCCCGACAGCCTCACCTCCGACGAGGCGCAGGCCTTCGGCATGACGATGATCCGGCGCTTCGATGTCGACTGGGACGCGTACGGATACGACGAACCGGCGCTGCGCGAACTCGTCGAATACACCCTGCGCACCATGCAGTCGTTCTTTCTCTCACCCGGCAATCCGCCGCGCAGCGACGACGAACTGCGGCGCTACCTGCGCCGGTGGATGGGGACGGCGATCAGCGCGCAGGCGGAGGCGTCGGCGCAGGGCCGATGAGGTCGTCGAGGGCGGCGTCGATGCCGGGTCCGGCGAGGGTGTGCCGGACGCTGCGCAGGACCAGCCGTCGCGGTCGCGGGCAGTCCGGTGGCGCGGAATCGTTGTCGGTGGGCACGATTCGGGCCGGTGCGCCGAGCCGGTCGCGCACGCGGGTCATCAGTTCGTAGCGGCTCACCGTCTCCGCACCGGCCAGGTGGACCACGCCGGTCTCGTCCGCGAGGTGCGCGAGCATGGGCGCCAGGCTGGGCAGATACAGCGGATTGCACACGATATCGGTGCGAGCCTCGATGGCCGGGGCTGCGAAGCGGGCGAGGAATTTGTCCGAGCGCGGGCTGCGCCCGTAGACCAGCGGGAGCCGGGCGACGAGGTGCCCGGCGCGGGCCAGGACCAGCTGTTCGGCGGCGGCCTTGGTGCAGCCGTAGACATTGATCGGGGTGCGCAGGGCGATTTCGTCGTAGTGCTCGCGCGTGCCGTCGAAGACGTTGTCGGTCGACAGGTACACCAGTTTCGCGCCCGCGTCGTCGACTGCGTCGAGCAGCGTCGCCATCGGTGCGACGTTCGCCGCGTAGGCGGCCTCCGGATCCCGTTGGGCGGTAGCCAGATCCACGATCCCGGCGGTGTGGATCACCACGTCGATGCGGTCGGCGACGAGCGCGCGGACCGCATCGGCATCGGCGAGATCCAGGGGGACAAGCCCGTTCCCGGACCTGCTCGTCCCGACGACCTCGTGGTGTTCGCCGAGCTGCGCGTGCAGCGCGCTGCCGACGAAACCCGAGGCGCCGAGAATCAGAATCCGCATCGCGGTCAGCGGGCCTGCCAGTTGGGCTTGCGCTTCTCGGCGAAGGCGAGGGTGCCCTCGCGGACGTCCTCGGTCCGCGCGACGCCCATGATCTCGCGGTTGGTGAGGTCCCAGGCCGCGTCGTCGGCGATCTTGCCGTCGACCAGACCGAGCGCGACGCGCTTGCTCGCCTGCACCGCCAGCGGCGCGTTCGCGGCGATCCGGCCCGCCAGCTCGAGGGCCGCGTCGAGGACGAGATCGGCCGGGACGACCCGGTTGATCAGCCCGAGCTCGAGCGCGCGGGCCGCGGTGATCGGTTCGCCGGTCAGGATCATCTCCATGGCGACCTTGCGCGGCAGCTGCTCGGGCAGCCGGAAGGCGCCACCGGCGGCCGCGAACAGGCCGCGGGCGACTTCGGGCAGGCCGAACGTGGCGGTCTCGGCGGCGACGGCGAGGTCGCTGGCGAGGACGAGTTCGGTACCGCCACCGAGCGCGAAGCCGTTCACCGCGGCGATGGTCGGCTTGCTGATCGGGTGACGCACATACCCGGCCAGGCCCCAATCCTCGTGTCCCGGAGCCAGAATCCCCTGACCGCGGCCGATCGCCTTGAGGTCGGCGCCCGCGCAGAACGCGCGCTCGCCCGCGCCGGTGAGCACGACGGCCCGGATCTGCGCGTCGGCCTCGGCCTGCTCGAGCGCCTCGCCGACACCGGTACTGACCTCGGCGTCGACCGCGTTCATGGCCTGCGGCCGGTTGATCATGACGACCAGCACATGCTCGCGTTGCTCGACGAGGACTGCGCTCACGATGGACTCCTTGAATCTCTGCCCGTCCGCTGTGTCGCGTGACAGGTCCCTTCGACATGTATCACGCCGAGCCGTCGCGGGTACCCGGATCGGGGACTCGCGATCGTGCGGTGGCCCGGTCGCCGTCGTAGGCTGCGGAAAATAATCGTGGAAAAAGTTTCGATCGGTTGTCGATCGGTGTCGTGGCCCGTTCGACCTAGGGATGAACGAAGAATCCGCACCTACCCCGAGGAGACACACCATGAAGTACATGCTGATCATGCGCGCGACCGACGACGCCTGGGCCAGGACCGCCCAGCTCGACTTCAACGAGATCCTGGAAACCATGGGCAAGTTCAACGACGAACTGATCCGGGCCGGCGTGCTCGTCGCCGCCGAGGGCCTCGACGACGCAGCCGAGACGGTGGTCGTCGACTACGCCTCGGAACCCCCGGTCGTCACCGACGGACCCTACGGTGAGACCAAGGAACTGTTCGGCGGTTACTACATCCTCAATGTCGCCTCCAAGGAGGAGGCGGTGGAATGGGCCAAGCGGATGCCGATGACCGGCCCGGGCGTCAAGACCGAGATCCGCCGGGTCCCCAGCATCGACGAATTCCCGCAGGACAATACCTGGATCGTGAAGGAACGCGCCTGGCGCGAGGCCACCGGCCAGCTCTGAGCACAGCGACGATGACCCACCACACCGGCCGGGAGGCCGTGGCCGCCGTCTGGCGGATCGAATCGGCCCGGATCGTCGGCGCGCTGGCCCGCTATACCGGAGACTTCGCGATGGCCGAGGATCTCGCGCAGGAGGCGCTGGCCGAGGCACTGGTGACGTGGCCGCGCGACGGCGTGCCACGGCAACCGGCCGGGTGGTTGCTCACCGTCGGACGGCGCCGCGCGATCGACGCGTTCCGGCGCCGCGCCGCCCTCGACGAGCGGTACGCCACCCTCGCGGGCACTCTCGGCGAAGGTGGCGTACTGACCGGTGGCGAGGCGGCCGACCCGGCGCGGGCGGCGGCGGAGGTCCTGTGGGATCCCGACCAGATCGACGACGACGTGCTCGCCCTGATGTTCATCTCGTGTCACCCGGTGCTGTCGCGGGAAGCCCGGCTGGCGTTGACATTGCGCGTGGTCGGCGGTCTGACCAGCGACGAGATCGCCAAGGCCTGCCTGGTGCCGACCGCGACCGTGCAGGCCAGGATCACCAGGGCGAAGAAGACGCTCGGCGCGGCCGAGGTCGCGTTCGAGGTGCCGCCCGTCGCCGAACGCCGCGTCCGGCTGGGATCGGTGCTCGGGGTGATCTACCTGATCTTCACCGAGGGGTCGTCGGCCAGCGCGGGCGGCGATCTCATCCGGTTCGACCTGGCTGGTGAGGCGCTGCGACTCGCGCGGGTGCTGGCCCGGCTGATGCCGGACGAAGCCGAGGTGTACGGGCTGCTGGCGCTGCTCGAGCTGACCGCGGCGCGGTTTCCCGCTCGAACCGGCCCCGACGGGCAGCCGGTGCTGCTCGAACAGCAGGATCGACGCCGCTGGGACCGGTCCGCGATCCGGCGTGGCCGGGCCGCGCTGGCCAAGGCCGCCGAGGTGGGGAAGGGGCTCGGCGCGTACGGATTGCAGGCCGCGATCGCCGAATGTCATGCTGTCGCACCGTCGGTCGAGGCGACGAACTGGGATCGGGTGGTGCTGCTCTACGAAGCGCTGGGCAGGCTCGCGCCGTCACCGGTGGTGGAGCTGAACCGGGCGGTGGCGGTCTCGATGGCGGACGGGCCCGCCGCCGCGCTGCCCATCGTCGACGCACTGGCCGCCGAGGGGGCGCTGGCGAATTCGCATCTGCTGCCGAGTGTCCGCGGTGAGCTTCTCACGCGGCTCGGCCGTACCGACGAGGCGCGTGACGCGCTGGCCGAGGCGGTGCGGCTCTGCGGCAACGAACGGGAAAAGTCCCTTCTCGCAGGCAAACTCGCCGCCCTCGCCTGAGCGGTCAGCCGGGGCCGCGGCGCACCAGGGCCAGTGGGAGATAAAACCCGAATTGCAGCGGCATTTCCGCTGTGTAGAGGCTTGCGCGGGGCTCCTTCGCATAGTCGCAACGTTTGCCCGGTGAAATCGCCGGGTAGTCCGAGGGGGCGACGACGAGAGGTTTGTGGATGTCACAGGAATCGAAATCGGTGCTGCACCGTGCCATCGGTGCATCGGCGATCGGAAATGCGGTCGAATGGTTCGACTACGGCGTCTACGCCTACTTGGCGACGTATATCGCCGCGTCGTTGTTTCCCGGCGACGGGACGGGATCGAGTGTGGTCTACACCCTGCTCGGATTCGCGGTGTCGTTTCTGATCAGGCCCATCGGCGGCATGATCTGGGGGCCACTGGGCGATCGGATCGGCCGTAAACGCGTGCTCGCCACCACCATCGTGCTGATGGCGGCCTCGACCCTGGCGGTCGGCTTGATCCCCAGCTACGAGGCCATCGGCATCGCCGCGCCGATCCTGCTCTACCTGCTGCGCATGGTCCAGGGATTGTCCGCCGGCGGCGAATACGGCGGCGCCGCGACATTCATGGCCGAATACGCGCCCGACCGCAAACGCGGTTTCTACGGCAGTTTTCTCGAAGTCGGCACCCTGGCCGGATTCACGCTCGGCAATCTTGTCGCCCTGTTGCTGGTGAATATTCTCGACGATACGGCGATGGAATCGTGGGGCTGGCGGTTGCCGTTCCTCATCGCCGCGCCGCTCGGTCTGATCGGTATGTACTTGCGGAACCGGGTGGAGGACACGCCGGTATTCCGCGAGGTCGAGAGCAAGGACGAAATCGAGGAAGTGACCGGCGTCTACCGCGATCTGGTGACGAAATACCTGCGTCCCGTCCTGACCCTGTTCGGGCTGGTTATCGCGCTGAATGTGGTGAATTATTCGCTGCTCAGCTACACGCCGACCTACCTGGGAACGACACTGGGCATGGAGGAATCCGACGCGCTGCTCGTCCCGTTGATCGGCCAGATCGCCATGCTGGTGACCTTGCCGTTCCTCGGCGCGCTCTCCGACCGGGTGGGCCGCAGGCCGATGTGGATGTTCTCGTGCGCGGCGCTGATGATCATGGTCATCCCGGTGTACAAGCTGATCGGCAGTTCGCTGACCGGCGCGATCGCCGGCTTCGCGATCCTCGGCCTGCTCTACGCGCCGCAGCTGGCGACCATCTCGGCGACCTTCCCGGCCATGTTCCCCACGATCGTGCGCTTCGCGGGCGTGGCGATCGGCTACAACGTGGCGACCTCGCTGTTCGGTGGTACCGCGCCGGTGGTCAACCAGGCGCTCATCGACGCTACCGGCGATCATCTGTTCCCGGCGTACTACATGTTCGGCGCCTGCCTGGTCGGCCTGGTCGCCGCCTACTTCCTCATCGAGACCAAGGGCGTCTCGCTGCGCGGCACCCAGGTGCCGGGTACACCGGAGGCGATCGAGGAACAGCGCGACCTGGGTGGGGAGTCGGTTCCGGTCCGGTGATCGGTGGCCGGGGGCGGGGGGGGGGGCCCGGGGGCGGGGGCGCGGGGAGACCCGGGGGCCGG
>NZ_JBHXMY010000026.1:0-17581 GCF_042720195.1 Nocardia sp. NPDC058497
ACGATGGCCATCTGGCCCGCGGTGAAGTACTTCCCCGAGTTGTTCTTCACCATGATCCTCGGTGGCGAGGAGCCGATCGACCACCTGCAGAAGTCGCTGCTGCGCGCCGGTGTCGACCTGCATCCGATGGTGCAGCGCGTGATGCAGATTCACGTGGCCGAGGAAGCCCGCCACATCTCCTTCGCCCACGAATACCTGCGGCGCAATGTGCCCGGCATGAACCCGATCACGAAATCGGTGCTGTCCGTTGCCTTCCCGATCGCCATGCGGGTGATGCTCGACATGATCATGACCCCGCCCAAGGAGTTCGTCGAGAAGTTCGGCATCCCCGCCGAGGTCATGCGCGAGGCCTACTGGAGCGGCGCGGAATCGCAGACCACGATGCGCAATATCTTCGGCGACGTGCGCGCCCTGGCCACCAACAGCGGTCTGATGAACCCGGTCTCGAAGCTCACCTGGCGCCTGCTCGGGATCGACGGCCCGGTCACCCGGTACCGCAGCGAGCCCGCCCGCAAGGCCGCCTGACCGGAAGCCGGACTGTACACAGCGATGTACAGTGAGATATGGCCGATTATGAAACTGTGCCGTTGACCGAGTTGCGGGGCCAGCTCGGCAATGTCTTCGACGGGGTGTCCGCCAGCGGACGGCCGGTGATCGTGACGCGGGAGGGGAAGGAATTGGTCGCGGTGGTACCTGCTGAGGTGTTGCGCCACGGGGCATTACCCCCCGCGTACTTCAACGACGATCTGCGCGAGCAGATCCTGGGCGGCCTCGACGACCGGATCAAGCGGCATTCCGCGGACGAGATCGCCGACGCGGAGGCCAAACTGGACAAACTGATGAGCGCGCTGGACGGCACAGGCGCCACCCGGTGAGCGTCGCCGACCACACCGCACTGACCTCACTCGCCCTCTCTCCCCTGTTCGGGCAGGTGATCATGCGGCAGTTCACCCAGCAGCGCCGGATCATGGTGGTGCCGACGGTGAGCTTGATGGCGGCGATGCGCGCCGTCGACAACATCGACGAGCTCGGGCGCCTGCTCGACAATCGCGTCGCCGTGCGGGGGGCCGAACTCGCCGCCGCGCCCGCGATCCGCACCGGCACCACCGTGCCGATGGCCGACGACCACACCGAATGGCCGCTCGTCGCGCCCGTCGTGTTCACCGCCCAGCACCTCGACATGCCGGTGCTCACCGCCAAGCCGGAGCTGTACCGCGGCTACAAGGTGCAGATCGCCCCGATGCCGTAAGGCCAGGGCAGTGCTCGAGCGCACCCGCGGATTCGGTTACCGTGCACGGGCGGCCGATGGCCGCAGAGCGAACGATTCACCCAGGGAAAGCAGTACCAGGAACACTCGAGGAGAGCTGGTTATGCATCATCTGAGTTTCATGCGTCGCTTCACCACCGCGGTGGCCGCCACGTCGGCCGCCGTCGCCGTGGTCTTCGCCGCCCCCGCCGGCGCGGAACCGGCGCCCCAGACCACGGTCGACGTGGCCGCGGCCGTCGCGCAGCTGCGCACCACCGTGGCCGACAACCCGGCCGCGCTCGCCGCCCTCGACAAGCTCGTCGACAAGGGCACGATCGACGTGGCGTTGCCCGCGCAGCCGTTCCAGATCCCCGCGACCTCCGACATCGGCCAGAACGGCGGCGGCGCGGGCGTTTACGGTTCGGGCATCGCGCTGGACATCAACGGTTTCCGGCTCGGCTTATTCGGCGGACCTGGCACCATCTCGCCCAACCAGACCGGCGCCAAGCTCGAAGTCATCTGGCTGAACCTGTCCACCGGGCAGAGCGGCACCTCGATCCTGGCCGAGCACCAGGACGTGCCGGTCGACACCACGATCCGCACCGCCTCGCTGAACACCGGTGGCGGCCTGGTCGTCGCGGCGGTGTACGGCAACCTGTGGCACCGCTGGTCCGTGCCGGTCGACGAGGCGCACCCGGACGGGTACGCCTACAAGCTCGGCACCATCCAGCAGCCGTCGTTCGGCGCTGTCACCCGATAGCTCCTGCTCGCGCACGCACCCCGGAATCACGGTTCCGGGGTGCGTCGGCGTTTTCGGCCTGCGAGCTTGCAGCGCAACAGCTTCGGTGTGGCGTAGGTTTGCCGCGTGGATCTGGTCGACCGACTCGAAGAACTGGAACGGCGGGTTGCCGCCCTGGAGCAGCCAGGAGGTGGCGACGCACAGCTGCCGTGGGCCGTCGCGCGGCTGCGCAAAGAATTCGATGACGCCGGGGTGCGCAACGGCGGCGTGCTACTGGCCGGGGCGCTGCAACTGCCGACCGGCGAACGACTCGACTGGCAGGCGCAATTCGCCACCGACGCCATCGTCGGCGACGTCTGGACCATCGAGGCCGCCAACTGCCTTGCCGTCCTGGCGAATCCGGTGCGGCTACGGTTGCTGCGCGAGATCGTCTACGGCCGCCGCACCGCCGCCGATCTCGCCGCCATCGAGGAACTGGGCACCTCGGCCGAGATCTACCAGCATCTGCGGCAGCTGGCCGCGGTCGGCTGGTTGCAGACCGCGGGACTCGGCCGTTTCGAGGTGCCCGAGGGCAGGCTCGTCCCCTTGCTCGCGGCGTTGGCGAGCGCCCAGCGCTGATCGGGAAAATGTCCCAATTGCCCGTTTAGAATGCTGTGATGCAGGGCACATCGACTGCTACCGTGAGCACCCAGGACCGATGCTGTGGAGGTAGCCGAGTGAACGTGAGCCATCTGCTCGAAACTGTGAAGGCGCTCGGAGTGCTGCGGTCACGCGGCGTCACCGATCCGACGAAGCCGGTCGAGACCCTGCGGACGATGAAGGAATCCAAGATCTACGGCCCGCAGGCCACCCTCGTCCGCCACTCCGCCCGGGTCGCGCCCGATCAGGTCGCGCTGGCCGACGAGCGCGGCGAGCTGACCTACCGGGAACTCGACGAGCAGTCGACCGCGATCGCGCGCGGCCTGCACGACGCGGGCATCGGCGAGGGCATGGTGATCGCGGTGCTGGCGCGCGACCACCGCGGACTCATCATGTCGATGATCGCCGCGGGCAAGCTGGGCGCGCGGATCGCGCTGATGAACACCGGCTTCGCCAAACCGCAGTTCGCCGAGGTGTGCGAGCGCGAGCAGGTCCGTGCCGTCCTGCACGACAGCGAGTTCATCGGCCTGCTCGACGCGCTGCCCGCCGACCTGCCGCGCTTCCTGACCTGGGTCGACGAGGGCGCCCAGCTGCCCGAGGGCGCCGCCACCTTCGACGACCTCATCGCGGGCAACTCCACCGAACCGCTGCCCGCGCCCAGCAAGCCGGGCGGTTTCATCATCCTCACCAGCGGCACGACCGGCCTGCCCAAGGGCGCCCCGCGCACCAAGGTGACGCCGATGGCGACCGCGCAGTTCGTCGACCGGGTGCCCTTCCCCAAGCACGGCGTCATGATGATCGTCTCGCCGATCTTCCACAGCACGGGTCTTGGCACCTGGCTGGTCGGCACCATCCTGTCGAACAAGATCGTCATGCGCCGCCGCTTCGACGCCGAGGCCACCCTCGCCGCGATCGCCGAGCACAAGGTCGAGATGCTCGTGTGCGTGCCGACGATGCTGCACCGGCTGACCGAACTGCCCCCCGAGGTCCGCGCCAAGTACGACACCTCCTCGCTGAAGGTGATCCTGTTCGCCGGATCGGCGCTGTCGCCGGAGCTGTGCATCCGCGCGACCGAGGTGTTCGGGCCGGTCCTCTACAACCTCTACGGGTCGACCGAGGTGGCCATCGCGACCATCGCGAACCCGGCCGAGCTCGCCGAGGCGCCGGGCACCTGCGGGCGCTCGCCGATCACCTGCGAGGTCCGGCTCTACGACGAGAACGACCAGCGGGTCACGACACCGGAGACCGCCGGCCGGATCTTCGTGCGCAGCGGCGCGCCCTTCGAGGGCTACACCGACGGCCGGAACAAGCAGATCATCGACGGTTTCATGTCCAGCGGCGACCTCGGGCACTTCACCGCGAGCGGGCTGCTCATGGTCGACGGCCGCGACGACGACATGATCATCTCCGGCGGCGAGAACGTCTTCCCGCAGGAGGTGGAGAACCTGCTGGTGGAACGGCCGGACGTGTTCGACGTCGCGGTGGTCGGCGTCGACGACGTCGAGTTCGGGAAGCGGCTGCGCGCCTTCGTCGTCCTCGAAGCGGGACACAGCACCGACGCCGCCGCGATCCAGGCGCACGTCAAGGAGAATCTGGCCCGCTACAAGGTGCCGCGCGAGGTGGTCTTCGTCGACGAACTCCCCCGCAACGCGACCGGCAAGATCTTGCGGCGAGTCCTCATCGATTATGAGGTGTCACAGTGAGGTCGTTGGCCTGAGAGACAGAGCACTACCAGCTCGGGATGCTTGCTATTGTTAGCACCAGCACTGGATCTCGATGACGCGGTCCGGCCCCACGGGTGTTCGTCGTGGGATCGGTCTGCCGGAAGGCTGTTCGATGTCTCTGTCTCTGCCCGCGCTCGGTGGAACCGCCCGGCGCGCCGGTGATTTCGCGCTCGGCGTCAAAGTGATGATGGATCGCAAGCTGTTCAATCCGCTGCGCCTCGATCACGCCGCACGCTCGTTCCGCAATGTCTCCAAGTTCGGCCCGTTCGCCGGCGTGGTCATGCACGCCGCGCAGACCCGGCCGGACGCGGGCGCCATCGTCGACGAGCGCGGTGAGCTCACCTTCGGCAAGCTCGACGAGCAGTCCAACGCCCTGGCCCGTGGGCTGCGGGCGAGCGGGATCAACGAGGGCGATGTGGTCGCGGTGCTGGCCCGCGACCACCGCGGCATGGTGCTGAGCCTGCTCGCCGCGGGCAAGCTCGGCGTGCGCGCGGTGCTGATGAACACCGGTTTCGCCAAACCGCAGTTCGCCGACGTGGCCGCGCGCGAGAAGGTCAAGGCGGTGCTGCACCACAGCGAGTTCGTCGACCTGATGAGCGCCATTCCCGCCGACATCCCGCGCATCCTCACCTGGGTCGACGAAGCCGACGGCGTGGACGCGTCGATCCCGACCGTCGAGTCGCTCTCAGCCGGTCGTTCGGTCACGCCGCTGACCCCGCCGAGCAAGCCGGGCGGCATGGTGATCCTGACCAGCGGCACCACCGGTACGCCCAAGGGCGCCCCGCGCGACAAGGTGAGCCCGTTCGCCTCCGCGCAGTTCGTCGACCGGGTGCCGCTGCCCAACAACGGCACCATGATCATGGCCGCGCCGATCTTCCACGGCACCGGTCTGTCGCAGTTCACGCTGGGTCTGGCGCTGGGCAACCGGGTGATCTTCCAGCAGCGCCGGTTCGATCCGGAGCGCACGCTCGCCAATATCGCGCAGTACCGGGCGGATTCGCTGGTCGTCGTCCCGACGATGCTGCAGCGCATCCTCGATCTGGACGAGCAGATCCTGGCGAAGTACGACCCGAAGACCATCAAGGTTATCTTCGCGGCCGGTTCGGCCATCGCGCCCGACGTGGTGACCCGCACCCTGGACTACTTCGGTGACAGCCTCTACAACCTCTACGGCTCCACCGAGTGCGCCGTGATGACGGTGGCGACCCCGGCGGACCTGCGCAAGGCGCCGACCACCGCGGGCAAGGCGCCGGTCGGCATCCGGATCGTGCTGCTCGACGAGAACCGCAAGCCGATCACCGCGCCGAATGTCACCGGAACCATCTTCGTGGACAACGGTTTCGCGTTCAGCGGCTACACCGACGGCCGGACCAAGGAGATGGTCGACGGCATGATGTCCAGCGGTGACGTCGGCCATTTCGACGCCGACGGGCTGCTCTACATCGACGGCCGCGACGACGACATGATCGTCTCCGGCGGCGAGAACGTCTTCCCGCTCGAGGTGGAGAACCTCATCGCGGGCAGGCCGGACGTGTTCGAGGCCGCGGTGGTCGGTGTCGACGACCGCGACTACGGCAAGCGGCTGCGGGCGATCGTCGTCCCCGGCCCGGAGTCGGCGCGCGATGCCAAGGAGATCAAGGAGTATGTCCGGGAGAACCTGGCCCGCTACAAGGTGCCGCGCGAGGTGATCTTCGTCGACGAACTGCCCCGCAACGCCACCGGCAAGTTGCTGCGTAAGCCGCTGATCGAGATGGATTTCGACGAGGCGTGAGCCTGCCTGTCCCGGTCCGGCCGAGCGGCCGATACCGGTCGTCTAAAATCAGCCGGTGATCATCGAGTTCGAGCAGGCGCCCGCGCCGTCGCGTGCCGTCGGCGCGCGGCTGCGCGGTGCCTGCGCGGGCTCGATGTCGGGGGCGCTCTCGCTGGCCGCTCACGGGCTGGCCTCCGGTGGCGCGCTGCCCGGTAGCACCACCGTCGTGCTGCTGGCCGCGGTGTCGGCCGTGGTCGGCGCGGTGGTTGCCGGCATCGGCCCGTTGCGCCGCGGCGCGAGCGGGCTGGCCGCCGTGCTGCTGGGTGGTCAGCTGCTCGGCCATACGACGATGAGCTGGTCCGGGCACGCGCACCACGGTGACGATTCGCTCGGGCTCGGAATGCTCACCGCCCACCTCGTCGCGGCGATTCTGGCCGCTGTCGTCATCATCGGTGCCGAGGCCGCCTATCGGATCGGCGGCGCGGTGCTGGCGCGGATCCTGCCCCTGCGCTACCGCTCCCCCCGTATTCTCGACCCGGCGCCACTGCGCCTGGTCCACCGCGACCGTGTCATCCTGCGGATCTTCGCCGCGCAGTCGCTGCGCACCCGCGGTCCGCCGCTCGCGATTCCTTTCTGAACCTTTCCCTCACCCGGTGCACGGTCCTTCGCCGTGCGCTGTTCGCACGTCGAAGCACGCGACCTCGTCGTCGGCTGACCGGCCGTCACGGTGCACGCATCGTGATCGGCTCGACCGGCCATCATGGTCCGCACCGCGCATCGTGATCGGCTCGACCGGCCGTCACGGTCCGCACCCGCGCATCGTGATCGGGTCGCGCCGCCGATCCACGGCGCACTCCGAGTTCCGACGTCGGCTCACCTGTGCACTCCCCGGACGCAGTCACCGCGCCCGGCCGAGGAGGCACGGTCGGCGCCGTCTGCGCGCACCGGGTTTCCAGTACTCCAGAAACGAATCATCATGAGCATCACGGACACCCGTCCTGCCGAGGAACCCGCCTCGGCGCCACCGCAATCCGGTGGACGGTCACGCTCCGGCGCCCGCCGGGGCCTTCGCCTCTACCCGCTGGCCATGCGCCTGCACTTCTACGCGGGGATCTTCGTCGCCCCCTTCATCCTGATCGCCACGCTCACCGGCGCGCTGTACGCGATCGCGCCGACGATCGAGGGCTTCGTCTCCCGCGACCTGCTGCAGGTCGACACGACGGGCCCTGATCAGGCACTGTCGGCGCAGGTCGGCGCGGCGGTCGCCGCCAAACCCGACCTGACACTCGTCGCCGTGGCCCCAGCCCCGAACGACGGCGAGACCACTCGCGTCCTGTTCAACGACCCCACCCTCGGTGATTCCGAGCGGCTCTCGGTGTTCGTCGACCCGCACTCCGCACAGCCGGTCGGCGAGGCCGTCGTCTACGGCAGCGGTGGCGCGCTGCCGCTGCGGACCTGGATCAGCGAGTTCCATCGCAGCCTGCATCTGGGCGAGACCGGCAGGCTCTACAGCGAGCTGGCCGCGTCCTGGTTGTGGGTGATCGCCCTGTTCGGCCTCGTGCTGTGGGTGCACCGGGTGCGCAAGCGCCGGGCGAAGCGGTCGGCGCGGTGGCTGCTCGCGCCGGATCTGTCCGAGCCCAAGCGGCGCAAGCTGAACTGGCACGGTGCCATCGGCTTCTGGATCCTGCCCGCGGTGCTGTTGCTGTCGGCGACCGGCATCACCTGGTCGACCTACGCCGGTGAGAACGTCACCAAGCTGCGCGAAGAAATGAGCTGGACGACCCCCAAGGTCGACGTGAAGCTGCCCGGCTCGGCCGGTCCCGCGCAGTCCGCGGGCGGCGACCACCACAGCGCGGGTCACACCGCGCCAGCGCCGGTCGACGCCGGCGCCCGGATCGCCCAGCTCGATTCCGTCTGGGATATCGCCCGCGCGAACGGCATCACCCAGGCCGCCGAGATCGCGATCCCCGCGAAGCCGGAGAGTGCGTTCAGCGTCAAGGAACTGCGCAAGCCCGGTACCTACACCATCGACGCGGTCGCGATCGACGGCGCCACCGGCTCGGTCACCGACCAGCTCGCCTGGGCCGACTGGCCGCTGATGGCCAAGCTGACCAACTGGGGCATCGGCTTCCACATGGGTCTGCTGTTCGGTCTGCCGAACCAGTTGCTGCTGCTCGCGATGATGCTCGGCCTCGCCGCCATGATCGTGCTCGGCTACCTGATGTGGTGGCAGCGGCGGCCGACCCGTAAGTCGAGCCGTTTCGCGGTCGGCGCCGCGCCGCGTCGTGGCGTGCTGCGCAAGACCTCCCTGTGGATCACGGTGCCGCTGCTCGCGGTGGCCGTCGTGGTCGGCTGGTTCGTCCCGCTGGTCGGGCTGAGTCTGCTCGGCTTCCTGATCGTCGACGTCGCGCTCGGCCTCGCCGCGCGCGCCCAGCCGCCGGCCTGACCCACTCCCCCACACGGCGCAGCGAAAGCGCTTCGCCGACAACCACTTTCCCGCTGCCGGGAGCCGTCGCGATGACGCGCGCCCGCAGCCGCTGGCATTCGATGAAGGAATCCCCCATGAAGACCACCAAGATCGCCCTCGCCACCGCCGCCCTGCTGACCGCGGGCACCGTCGCCGCCACCACCGTGCACGCGGCGCCGGGTACCGACCAGGCGCCGATCAACTTCACCGCCGAGGCGGTCGACGGCGCCTCGCTCATAAGCACCGACGCGGGTTCGCTGGTCGCCGAGGACGGTGCGTTCAAGGTCAAGGCCGCCGACGGCACCACCGTCGCCGCGACCCCGCTGCACTTCCGGCTCGACGACTTCGAGTTCCCGATCGCCGCCGAGATCACCGGCCGCACCGCCACTCTCACCCCGCAGCTCGACCCGGCGAAGGCCGTGTACAAGCCGGTGGCGCTGCCGTTCGAGAACTCCGCGCCGTGGAAGTCGGAGTACGACCGCGAGAAGGACGCCTGGAGCCGGATGACCGGAACGATCAGCCTCGGCGCCTCCGTCGGCGCGCTGGTCGGCGGCCTCGGCGGTGCGGCCGTCGGCTGCGTCCTCGGCGGCGTCTTGTCTGCCACCGTCATCATGGCGACGATCGTCGGGCTGTTCGGTCCGCTCCTGCCCGCGGCGGCGGTCGGGTGCATCGCGGGCGCGCTGGTCGCGGGTCCGGTCGGTGCGCTGGCCGGGCAGATCTTCATCACCGCGCCGGTCGCGATGGGTGCGGCGATCCAGTACTTCACCACGATCAACGCGCCGTTCACGCCGCCCGCCAAGTAGCCGATCGGCGGCATTCCTCGCGAACCGGGTGCGGAACCGGACAGAATCGGAGGTGAACCCGTATTCGATGGGTGGCGAGAGGATGTTCGGCACATGGTGGTCTCCCGTCGGCAACTCCTGCGCTACGGCGTGACCGGTTCGGTCGCGGCCCTGGTGGGGGTGTCGGCGGTGAGCAGCGCCAGGTTCCCGGCACCACGGCGGCTCGGCGAGCTGTTCTCCCTCGGGGTCGCCTCCGGGGAACCGACGCCGGACGGCGTGGTGCTGTGGACGCGCCTCGCGCCCGATCCGCTCGCCCCGGACGGTTACGGCGGGATGCCGTTCGCCGCGGTGACCGTCGACTACGAGGTCGCCGAGGACGAACGATTCACCAAGGTCGTGGCCGCGGGCTCGGCGGTGGCGACCCGCGCGCTCGGGCACAGCGTGCACCCCGAGGTCTCCGGGCTGGCACCGGACCGGTGGTACTACTACCGGTTCCGGGCCGGCTCGGAGATCTCCCCCACCGGACGCACCCGCACCGCGCCCGCGCCGGGCAGCCCGACCAGCCGGATGCGGTTCGCGTTCGCGTCCTGCCAATCGTGGAGTCAGGGGTACTACACCGCCTACGAGCACCTGGGTGCCGAAGACCTCGACCTGGTCGTGCATCTGGGCGACTACATCTACGAGACCTCCTGGCTGGTCGCGCGGCGCGGCGCGGCCATGCCACCGGAGCTCGAGGGCGAGGCGGTGAACCTGGCCGGCTATCGGCTGCGCTACGCCCAGGCCAAGGCCGAGGCACCGCTGCGGGCGGCCCACGCGGCCTTCCCGTGGCTGGTCACCCTCGACGACCACGAACTCGACAACAACTGGGCGGGAGCGCATCCCGGCCTCGGCCTCGACGTGTACCGGCTGCCGCCCCTGTACCGGCGCCGCAAAGCTGCCGCCTTCCAGGCGATGTACGAGCACCAGCCGATGCGCCTGGCCCAGTTGCCCGCAGGGCCGAGCATGCGTCTGCACCGCCGCTACCGCTTCGGCGATCTGGCCGAGTTCACCATGATCGATACCAGGCAGTACCGCTCCGCGCAGGCCTGTGGTGACGGCAAAGCGGTCACCGGCTGCGCCGAGCGCTACGCCACCGATCGCACGATCCTCGGTGCGGCGCAACGTGACTGGCTCGTCGACGGACTGGCCACCTCACCCGCTCGCTGGCAGGTGCTTGGCAACCAGGTCGCGATGGCGCAGTCCGACTACGACCCGGGACCGGAGCTGCTGCTCGGTACCGACGCCTGGGACGGCTACATCGCCGACCGCAACACGGTGCTCGGTACCGCCGCCGACCGCGCGGCGGGCAACCTGGTCGTGATCACCGGCGACCGGCACGAGAACTACGTCGCCGACCTGCGCCGCGACTACACCGTCCCCGAATCACCGGTCGTCGCCACCGAATTCACCGGCACGTCGATCACCACCGGCGGCGACGGCGCCGACATCAGCGACGCGGGCCGGGCACTACTCGCGGCCAACCCGGACATGAAGTTCTACAACCGCCAGCGCGGCTATGTGCGAGTCGAGCTGGATCATCAGCTGTGGCGCAACGATTTCCGGGTCGTCCCGTTTGTCACCCGCCCCGGCGCGCCGGTCACCACCCGAGCGAGTTTCGTCGTGCAGGACGGTGTTCCGGGCGCTTTCCAGGATTGATCAAGCCCCGAGCTAACCGACCGGCTTGTGCCGCTGGTAGTAGCGTGCGACGCGCGCGCGATTGCCGCAACGCTCGGGCGAGCACCACCGCCTGCGCGGATGCGCGGGGACGAACAGCAGGACGCAGTCCTCGGCCGCGCATTGCCGCAGCCCGGCGACCGCAGGATCGGTGAGCAACTCCACCGCCGCCTCGGCGAGCAGGGCTGCCAGGCGTGCGCCAGCGGTTCCGGTGCGCCGCGGCGTCACCACGCAGCGGGCGCCGTCCCAGCCGAGGTGCCGGATGGCGGGTGCGGCGGACTGTGCCGCATTGAGCTGACGCAGGGCGGCGGCCGGTGGGCGCCGGTTGTGCGACAGCGCGGTCAGCGCCGCGGCGATGTGGTCGCGAACCTCGCGCACCGCGCGCAGATCGGCCGAGGTGGGTTCGGGGAAGTCCTCGGGCAGCCGGTGCGCCTGCAGCCGCAACCATCGCGCCAGCTGTTCCGGAGTCTGCAGCAGGTCGGCGTCGGCCGGGCGGGTGTTGACGAGGTCGATGGCCAGCTGTTCACCGACCAGCGGTTCGGGCACACTCACAAACTAATGGTAACTCACTGGTGTGAAGCGTTAGATTGCGGTAGAACTAATGCATCATCTCCAACAGAAGGCATGTGAACTGATGACGCGGCTTCCCACCATCCAGCACCGGCGCATCGAGGTCGACGGCGTCGACGTCTTCTACCGGGAATCGGTGCCGTCCCGGGCCGGCGCACCGACTCTGCTGCTGCTGCACGGCTTCCCGTCCAGCTCGCACCAATTCCGTCGCCTCATGGACACCCTCGGTGATCGATTCCGGCTTATCGCGCCCGACTACCCCGGCTTCGGAAGTACCTTCGCCCCTGCCGATTTCGAGTACACCTTCGACCGGCTGGCCGAGATCACCGAAGGGTTCGCCGACCGGTTGGGGCTGACCGAGTTCGCCCTCTATGTCTTCGATTTCGGCGCGCCGATCGGTTTCCGGATGGCAGTCCGGCATCCGGAACGGATCACCGGACTCGTCGTCCAGAACGGCAACGCCTACGAGGCAGGCCTGTCCGACGGCGCCCGCGAGTTCATCGCCCTGCGACCGGACCAGGACGGCGCCGAGCAGGCCATCCGGCAACTACTCACCCTGGAGGGCACCCGCGGCCAGTACGAAACCGGTGTCGCCGATCCCGGCCTCCTCGCACCCGACTCCTGGACCCTCGACCAGCACTACCTCGAGCTGCCCGGCCGCAAGCAAGCCCAGCTCGCCCTCGCGTTCGACTACCACTCGAACGTGGCCCGCTACCCCGAATGGCAGTCCTGGCTGCGCGAATTCGCGCCCCCGACCTTGATCACCTGGGGCGCGAACGACCCGTTCTTCCCCGCGCCGGGAGCCGAGGCCTACCTGGCCGACCTGCCCGGCGCCGAACTGCATCTGTTCGACACCGGACATTTCGCGCTGGAAACCCACCTGGGCGAGATCGCCCCGCTGATCGCCGCTTTCCTCGACCGGCTGCCGGTCCACGCACGGTGATTCACTGATCGGGGGTGAATTCTCCAGGGTCAGCTCCGGCGTCGCGGAGACCCGCACAGTCTGCGAGCCCCGGCTGCCGGTTCGACGGTGAAGATCCGAGGTGCCGCGAAACCTGTTGCCGCGAAGCGTTGCTCGATCCGCGTGGCGACACGGTCGGTGTCTGCGCGGTCGGCCAGGGCCAGTACGCTGCCGCCGAAACCGCCGCCGACCATCCGTGCGCCGTGGGCACCCGCGTCCAAGGCCGCGTCGACCGCGAGGTCGAGGGCGGGTGCCGACACTTCAAAATCGGCCCTCAGCGAGCGGTGCGAGGCGGTGAGCAGCGCTCCGACGGCACGCGGGTCAGCACCTGACCGCAACTGGTCGACGACCGCGAGTACCCGCGCGTTCTCGGTGACCACGTGGGTTGCCCGTCGTCGCAGCAGCGGGTCTCTGAGTCGGGCCAGATCGGCCTCGGTGGCGTCGCGCAGGGCGCGCACTCCCAGCGCGGCGGCGGCCGCCTCGCACTGTGCCCTGCGCTCGGCGTATCCACCGTCGGCCAGGTCGTGCGGATGGCCGGTGTCGGCGACGACCAGCGCGAGGTCCGCCGCTGCCAGGTCGAACGGAATCTGCTCCGCGGCACCGGGTTCGGGGCCGTCGGGTGCGGTGAACGCGCGCACGTCGAGGAACAGGGCGTGGCCCGCGGTGCACAGGATCGCGGCCGACTGGTCGAGGACACCGGTCGGGACGCCGGCGAATCCGTTCTCCGCGGCGTGGGCGATCTCGACGAGCGCGCGATCGGTGAGGCGGGGGGCGAACAGATCGCGCAGCGCCACCGTCACCGCGCAGCACAGCGCCGCCGAGGACGACAGCCCCGCACCGATCGGCACCGCGCCGTCGACCTCGAGGCGCACCCCCGCGATCGGATGCCCGCCGCGCACGAACTCGTGCACGACACCCAGCGGGTAGCGCGCCCACCCCGGGACCCGATCACGCTGCGCCACAAGATCATCGACGGCGACCACGACAACCTCGCCGGGGCGCTGGGCCGAGGTGAGCCGCACCTGTCCGTCGTCGGTGCGCTCGGCCGCGCAGACGACACCGAGCGACAAGGCTATGGGCAGCACGTACCCGTCGTTGTAGTCGGTGTGCTCGCCGATGATATTGACCCGGCCCGGTGCGATCCACCTGTCCATTCGAATTCCTTTCGCTGCTCGCCCGCTGCGCGATCCCAGCACACACTCCCCCCTCGCCGGTGCGAAACATCGGGTGCCGAATCGATATCCGGCAATGCCGTCAAGGGCGCGACAGGCGACCACGGAACGTGTCATGATCGACTGAGTTGTAAAGGTTTTGAGCGCCGGCGCCCGCCGGCTGGGAATTCTGCTCGGACGACAACACTCGGTACTCCTCGGCCGACGCCCCGCGCGAGAATTCACCGGCCTCCCGTTCGATCGGCGCTCGTCGCGTGCGCAGCAAGATCGAGGGGGTGTCGATGACCATCAGCGAGACATTCGATGGGAGCCTGCGCTGGTGCGCGGTCCTACTCGGCGCGGCGGGGGCCGTGCTGATCGCGCCGCTGTTCGGGGCGCGGTCGCTGTCGTTTCTGCTGCTCGCCGTCATTGTCGCGGGCAGTCTGGCGATGATCGGTATCGGCCTGTACAGCCACCGGCCCGCCCATCGGCTGCCCTGGTATCTGCTGGCCGCGTCGGTTCCGCTGTTCGCCGCGGGCACCGCGGTAGGGGAACTAGGCGTGCATTCGTCCTGGCACCCCGTCGACGATCTGTGCACCGTCGCCGCCTACCTGTGCCTCGGGCTGGCCGCGGTGGGCTGGCTGCAACCGCGACGGCTGGTCGGCACCCGCGATCTGTGGCTCGACTCGACCCTGATCGGGCTCAGCGCCCTGCTCGCGTCGTGGACGTTCCTGATCTCGCCGATCCTGCGCAACCCCACCGGTTTCGACACCGTGCTGGCCGCGAGCTATCCGGTGATCGATGCGCTGCTGCTGACCGTGCTCGCGCATTCACTGGCCACCGTGGTCCGCACCGAGACCTCGCTGCGGCTGCTGCAGGCGGCGCTGATCGCGGTGCTCGTCGGTGGTCTGATCGAAAGTCTCACGGCGGCGGGCACCGTCATCGTCGGCAGCGAATTCGCGCTGGTGCCGCAGCAGTGGGCATACCTGCTGGCCGGGCTGGCCGCGCTGCATCCGACCATGGGCGCGACGCACGCGGCCGACGACGTGCACCCGCACCGTTCCCGCAGGCGCGCCGGGGTGATCGCGGTGGCCCTGGTCGCCGCCTCGCTGGTCAGCGTCGTCGGCGCCGACCTCGGCCCCGGCGACCGCGTGGTGATCTGCCTGCTGCTCACCCTGCTGCTGGTCGGGGTGCTGGTGCGCAGCGAACGCGCCATCGCCCGCAGCCTGCGCAGCGAACGTCGCGCGCAGTATCAGGCCGACCACGATCTGCTCACCGGCCTGTTCAACCGGGCCGCGCTGCTGCGCGCACCGCACCGGCACCGCCGCGAGTGGGCCGGAAAACCGTTGTGCCTGTTGTTCATCGACCTCGACGGTTTCAAGATGGTCAACGACAGCTACGGGCACGCCGTCGGCGACGAACTGATCGCCGAGGCCGCCGCCCGCATCCGCCGCACCACCCGGCGCACCGATGTCACCGCGCGCTACGGCGGCGACGAGTTCGTCGTCCTCGCCGCCCGATCCCGCGCCGAAGCCGCCGTCCTCGCCCAGCAGCTGCTCGGCGCGTTCATCCGCCCCTTCGACCTGAGCTGCGGCGAGATCCCCATCACCGCCAGCATCGGCGTCGCCTGCCTGACCACCCGCCCGACCGATTCCACGGTCTACGACCTGATCCGCGAAGCCGATGCCGCGATGTACCACGCCAAGGAATACCGGCTAGGACTCGCCTTCCACGACGGACTCCGGAAGGCTACCGCGCACCGCCCGATACGCCACGCGGGAAACCGAAGCAGCACAGCCGTTTAGGCGCCTAACTCAATCTCCTAGTTCCTCGAGGAGCCTTGTGGCCGCCTCCAGTTCGGCCTGCAGCTGGGCGACCTTGGCCTGCTGCGCGCCGCGCGCCGCTTCCAGGATCCCGGCCACGACTTCCTCGACCTCGGGGTGCAGGATCTTGGCGGCCTGGGCGACAGCGCCGCTGCTCACGGCCAGCCCCTTCACACTGCGCTTCTTGCCGTTGACCACATCGACGGTCCATTCACCGTCGGCGGAGCCGGTCAGCGTGACGGTTACCTCCGGCGCCTTGGGCTTACGCGCCGCGGGGGCCTTCGCCGGGCGCGGCGTCGCCGGCTTGGGCGCGGCGGCGGCCGCGTCGGGCACTGGCGCGAGCGGCCGCGGCGCGGGGGGCGTCGGGGCCGTGCTCGGCAGGGTCGACGGCTGGGTCACAGTGGTGTCCTTTCGGTTGCTCGGCTCGGGCACGCTCTCCGGACGGGTCCGCGGGGATCCGCCCGGCGCTACGGTAGTCGCGCGGGCCGGCTTGGTCAGCGTCACCTCGCTCGGCCCGAACGACAGCACATCTTTGGAACCGGTGGGCTTTACCTGCAGGAAGTCGCCGTCGGACGGATCGCCGAGTGCGACGACCTTGCCCGACTTGCCCTCGGCGACACCGACGGCGGCGGCGGTGAACCACACCATCGGCGGTTTGCCTTCGGCCAGCTCGCCGGCGATGCGCGCGAGCTCGGCCTCGGACAGTACCTGCTTGGCTGATCGTCGGGATGCGGACTTGGTGCTCGGCGAGGACATCGTGGACTCCGGAAGGTTGGTGCGTTCTACAGCGTGGTGTGCTGGAGATGATGCCGCACGCCACCGACACGTTCCGGTCGAGCCCACCGTCACGGCCCGAAAACCCGTCCGGTGGCGGGTATCCGGGCCGTCCGGCGATCAGCCTCTGGTCGCGTTTCCGCGGGTGGTCGGCCGGATGTTCGCCCGCACCGCGGCGACATCGGGATAGCCGTTGACCGCCATCAGCAGATCGGCCTCGGCGGCGTAGCTGCGCAGCAGGTGCACCAGTCCGCGCACCCCGCCCAGCGCCAGGCCGTACACGTACGGCCTGCCGAGGCCGACCATGGTCGCGCCCAGCCCCAGCGCCTTCACCACGTCGGCGCCGGAACGGACACCGGAGTCGAACAGCACCGGCACCCGGTCGTCACAGGCGGCGGCGACGGCGGGCAGTGTCTCCAGCGCGCTGAGGCCGCCGTTGGCCTGGCGGCCACCGTGATTGGAGCAGTAGATGCCGTCGGCGCCGAAGTCGATCGCCTTGCGCGCGTCCTCGGGGTGCGAGATGCCCTTGAGGATCAGCGGCAGATCGGTGATCGAGCGCAGCCAGGTCAGGTCGTCCCAGGTCAGCGAGTTACCGAAGGTGGAGATCCAGTGCAGGACAATCATCTTCGGGTCGTCGGAACCGACCATCGCCTGGAACACCGGGTCGCTGGTGTAGTTCTTCAGCACGTGACCGCGCAGCTGCGGGAAGTTACCGGACGCCAGGTCGCGGGGCCGCCAGCCGGGCACCCAGGTGTCGAGGGTGACGGTGATGCCCGCGTATCCCGCGGCCTCGGCCCGATGGACCAGGCTCTCGGCCAGCTCCCGGTTCTTCGGCGTGTACAGCTGGAAGAACGACGGCGTGTCGCCGGCGTGCGGGCGCACGTCCTCGAGCGGGTCCTCCATCAGCGTCGAGTACATCGCGGGCACACCGGTTTTCGCCGACGCCTGCGCGACCGCGATGTCACCGTGGCCGTTCTCGCCGACCAGGCCGATGACCCCGACCGGCGCGAGGAACAGCGGGCTGGCGAAGGTCTGCCCGAAGGCGGTGACGGTAAGGTCGCGCTCGGTCGCGCCGACCAGCATCCGCGGCACCAGACCCCAGTCGGCGAACGCCTCGGCATTGCGGCGCTGGGTGAGCTCGTCACCCGCGCCACCGGCGATGTAGTTCAGCAGGGAATCGGGCAGCGCGGCGGTCGCTTTGCGCTCGAGCGTCGCGTAATCCATGGGGAACTCGGGCTGGAT
>NZ_JBHXMY010000026.1:17591-22111 GCF_042720195.1 Nocardia sp. NPDC058497
GGATCCCGCCGAGTGCGGCCAGGTAGATCTCGTTCTGATAGTCGGCGAACTGACTCATCGCTGAACTTTCGCATGCGAGCTGTGGTTCACAAACCCCAGGGGGGATGTAAGGTGCGTCATACTCGTAAGTAGACAGCAGCGAACCAGCAGCGCGTTCCGAGATTGTGAGTGCCCCTGTCGTGACCCTCGTCGAACACTCGGCCGCGGCCGCACCCGCCGACCCGGACGTTCTCCTCGCTCAGCGCATCACCAGCGCGGCAATCCGCTACCTCACCCTCCTCGCCTGCGGTCTGTCGCAGGATTCGATGGATCTGCTCACCTCGGTCACCGACCGACTACGCGCGGCCGAGGGCGCGCTCCGCGATCCGCTCACCAGCGACCTCGGCTTCGACTGACAACTCATCGACGTCGCGCCGTCGGCGCGGCCAGGTCGGCCAGCCGATGGGCGCGGGCGATCTCGGCGGGCGCGGCCACGACCACTTCGTCCAGGACCGCGTCCTCGAGTTGATGCACGTGCACCGTCAGGATGTTGGCGTCGCGGTGCGCCAGGTATTTGGCCAGCGTCTCCAGCGCGCCCGGCCGGTCCGCCAGCCTGACCCTGATCCGCCACAGCGCCTGCGCCTGGTCGATCCGATCGCGATGCCGTAGTTCCGGGCCGTGCAGCCAGCCGCCGAGCATCCGCATCGCCGACGGCTCGACCACCCAGATCACCAGGATCGTGGTGGTGATCGTCAGCAGCGCGACCGTCAGCAGATAGGGCGGGTGCAGGTGGATCACCAGCGCGTGCAGCGCCAGTTCCACCGGGAACACCGCCGCCAGTTTGGCCAGCGCCAGCCGGGTGCGGCGGGGATGGGGCAGGCGGCCGCACACCTCGCAGGCCAGGACACCGGGTCGCACCGCGTTTCGCCACATGCGGGTCAGCGTCACCCGGGCGCGTGTCGATCACCGCAGTCGCGCGTAACAGCGGCGTGACGGCCTGCACGAATTCGTTGACCTGCAGCGACTTCCCTGGTGATACCCGCCACTGGCCGTGCTCCGCTGTGACCGCGAGCACCATCGCGACGCGATAGGCGGCGACAACAGTTGTGACCCGGCTCACCAAAAATGATTGACAAAACCACACAAATGGGCATAAAACAACATAAGTACACATTCTGATGAGCCGGAGGACACCATGTACGCCGAAGAGCGGCAGCAGGCGATCGCGACCGTGATCGGGAATCGCGGACGGGTCTCCGTCGCCGAACTGGCCGACCAGTACGGCGTCACCACCGAGACCGTGCGGCGCGACCTCGCGGTGCTCGACCGGCTCGGCCTGATCCGGCGCGTGCACGGCGGCGCGGTCGTCTCCGGCGCGCTGACCACGATCGAACTGGGCACCGTCGAACGCGACAGCACGCGCGCCGCCGAGAAGGACCGCATCGCCGAACTCGCCCAGCGGTTCCTGCCCGGTCCCGGTGGCAGTGTGCTGTTCGACGCGGGCACGACCACCGCGCGGGTGGCCGCGGCGCTGCCGACCGATCTGGACCTCGTCGCCGTCACCAACTCGCTGCCCATCGCCACCCGGCTCACCGGACTCGCCGGGGTGCGGGTGCATCTGCTCGGCGGACGCGTGCGCGGGGTCACCCAGGCCGCCGTCGGCGCCGAGACGTTGCGGGTGCTCGGTGAACTGCGCGTCGACGTCGCCTTCGTCGGCACGAACGCGCTGACCGTGCGGCACGGCCTGTCCACGCCCGACCCGGAGGAGGCCGCGGTGAAGCGGGCGATGATCGCCGCCGCCGACCGGGTCGTGGTGGTCGCCGACGCGGGCAAGGTCGGCCGCGAGGATTTCGTGCGCTTCGGCAGCATCGACGACATCGATGTCCTGGTCACCGATTCCGATATCCCGGCCACCGCGCACGCGGAGCTGGTCGGGGCGGGAATCGAGGTGGTGCTCGCATGATCGTCACGCTGACCGCGAACCCGAGTGTCGACCGGACGGTCACCCTCACCGAGCCGTTGCGGCGCGGGCAGGTGCATCGCGCCGCGGGTGTCACCTCGCATCCCGGCGGGAAGGGCGTCAATGTGGCGCGGGTTGTCGCCGCGGGCGGTGCGCCGGTCGTGGCGGTGCTCCCCGGTGCAGAGGACGATCCTGTCGTGCACGGGTTGCGCACGGCAGGCATCGGATGTCGCTCGGTGCCGGTGACAGGTGGGCCGCGAGTCAACCTGACGATCGCCGAAACCGACGGCACCACAACCAAGATCAACGAACCGGGGCGTCCGCTGACCGGGCGCGAGCTGGCCGAACTGACCGCCCTGCTCGTCGAACTGGCCGCCGGGGCCGAGTGGATCGTGCTGTCCGGCTCGCTGCCGCCCGGAGTGCCGGTCGACTGGTACGCACAGCTCGTCGCCACTTTGTCCCCGCTCCGCGCGTGGAACGGAGCCCGCCGCACCCGCATCGCGGTCGACACCTCCGATGCGCCCCTGCTGGCCCTGTTCACCGAATCCCTCGGCGCCGCACCCGACCTCCTCAAGCCCAACTCCGACGAGCTCGCCCAGCTGACCGGCCTCAACCCGGTCGATCTCGAAGACCCCACCGCCGCCGCGTCGGCCGCTTCGATCCTGATCGACCGCGGCGTCGGCGCCGTATTGGCCACGCTCGGCGCGGCAGGCGCTGTGCTGGTGACCGCCGAGGACGCTTGGTTCGCCGCCGCGCCGCCGATCGTGCCGCGCAGCACCGTCGGCGCGGGCGACTCCGCCCTGGCCGGGTACCTGCTCGCCGACCTCGCCGGCGCCGACCCTGCCGACAGGCTCCGTAGCGCCGTCGCCTACGGGAGCGCGGCCACCGCCCTGCCCGGCACCGGACTGCCGGGACCAGCGGACATCGTGCTGGACGCGGTCACAGCCCGGCCACTCCGGACGACATCCGACCGACCGGCCCCGGCATGAGCACCGCCGGCCCCAGGCCCGGTACACAACGGCCCGCCGCGACCCGAACTCCGCGCGCTCTTCGCCGAGAACCCCGGCGTCCGCTGGGGCCGCGACCGGCGGAGACAGCCGAGACTCCCCTCGGCCGCCCGGTCCAGTCCCGGACCCAGATGACTGAGTTCCGCAGCTCGGCTCGGTCCCCGGCCCGCCTTCGCCGACCAGCAGTCAGGTGGGTTCGGAGCCGCACATGGCGGAGACAGCTGTTCACCCCCGCAGCCGCCCTGCCCCGCCCCGGCCCGGCTGATGTGCACCGAGCAGTTCCGCAGCTCGGCGGACTCCCCGCCGTGTTCCACCCTCGCTCGATATCCGCCGGACCAGCGCCCCCGATCCTGCTCCACCCTCACTCGCGAAAGACACCACGATGGCCGATTCGATCATCACCACCGACCTGATCACCCTCGACGCCGACCTCGGCGCCGACAAGGACGCGGTGATCACCACGCTCGCGGGCACCCTCGCCGCGACGGGCCGAGCGAGCGACGCCGACGCGGTGAGCCGGGCAGCGCTGGACCGGGAAGCACAGTCGGCCACCGGTCTCCCCGGCGGCATCGCCATCCCACATTGCCGAGCGGCGGCCGTCACCACCGCGTCCCTTGCCTTCGCCCGGCTATCCCCCAAGGTCGACTTCGGCGCACCGGACGGCCCCGCAGACCTGGTGTTCCTGATCGCCGCACCGGAAGGAGCGGGCGCCGAGCACATGCAGCTGCTGTCGTCCCTGGCACGCGCGCTCGTCCGACCGGCCTTCGTCGCGGACCTGCGGTCGGCCGCGACGCCGGCGGACGTCGTGGGACTCGTCGAGGGCGTGATCAATCCGCCGCCCGCCACTACCGGGACTGCGGCCGGCACTACCGGGACTGCGGCCGGCGCTTCGGCAACGGGTTCGCCGGCGGTCACTGGAGGCGCGGCTGCCCACGGGGCAGGAGCAGCCGGAGCGTCGGCGGGCCGCGGCGACACGAGCGGTGGTGCCGGTAGTGCTGCTGCTGCCGCGACGGCCGCAGACGCAAACGCTGCTGGTGACGCTGACGGCACCGAGACTGCGGGCGGCGCCACGCCCGGCGATAGTGCTGGAGCCACGGGTGGTTCAGCAGCCGCCGGTGGTGCCGGAGCGACGGTTGGTTCCGCAGGTGGGTCGGCTTCCGGTGCGCGGCCGAAGATCGTCGCTGTCACCGCCTGTCCGACCGGTATCGCCCACACCTACATGGCCGCCGACTCTCTTGTCGCCGCGGGCGAGCGGGCCGGAGTCAAGGTGGCCGTGGAGACTCAGGGCTCCAGTGGCGGCGACAAGCTCGATCCGGCCATCATCGCGGCCGCCGACGCGGTCATCTTCGCCACCGATGTGGGTGTGCAGGGTCGTGGCAGGTTCGCGGGCAAGCCGGTCGTCGAATCCGGCGTCAAGCGCGCCATCAACGAACCCGACACGATGATCGCGGAGGCCGTCACGGCGAGCACCACCCCGGGCGCCGCCACGGTCGGCGGCGCAGCGCCCCCGCCCGCGCCGGGGGCGGGCCAGGGCCCCGGGGGGGGGGCGCGCCCGCGGCCGGTCAGGCTCACCC
>NZ_JBHXMY010000026.1:22121-23672 GCF_042720195.1 Nocardia sp. NPDC058497
ACACCCACCCCCACCCTTGGCGCGGGGGCGCCCCCCCGGCCCCCCCCCCCCGGGGCGCCCCCCGGGGGGGCGCCCCCGCGCCCGCGCCGTCGCAGGCGGCGGTCAAGGGCATCGGCTGGGGTACGCGCCTGCGGCAGATCCTGCTCACCGGCGTCAGCTACATGATCCCGTTCGTCGCCGCGGGTGGTCTGCTGATCGCGCTGAGCTTCCTGCTCGGTGGCTACGAGATCTCCGACAGCGCGCAAGACATCGTGCTGAACAACTCGATCACCGACCTGCCCGACGGCGGCCTGGCCACCTACTTCGGCGCCGTGCTCTTCCAGATCGGCTCGCTCGCGTTCAGTTTCCTGGTTCCAGCGCTGGCGGGCTATATCGCCTTCGCGATCGCCGACCGGCCCGGTTTGGCGCCGGGGTTCACCGCGGGCGCCATCGCGGTGTTCGTCGGTGCCGGATTCCTCGGCGGTCTCGTCGGCGGTCTGGTCGCCGGTTTCGCCGCCCTGTGGGTCGGCAAGCTTCCGGTGCCCATCTGGGCGCGCGGTCTGATGCCGGTGGTGGTCATTCCGCTGCTGGCGTCGCTGATCGTCGGCGTCGCGATGTTCGTACTGCTCGGCAAGCCGCTCGCCGCCGTCACGAGCGGGCTCACCGACTGGCTCAACGGCCTGTCCGGCACCTCGGCGATCGCGCTCGGTGTCATCCTGGGCGTGATGATGTGCTTCGACCTGGGCGGGCCCGTCAACAAGGCCGCCTATTCCTTCGCCGCCGCGGGCCTGTCGGTGACCGACACCGCGACGCTGCGGATCATGGCCGCGGTGATGGCCGCGGGCATGGTGCCGCCGCTGGCGATGGCGCTGTCGACCACCCTGCGCCCGCGGCTCTACACCGAGGCCGAGTGGGAGAACGGCAAGGCCGCCTGGCTGCTGGGCGCCTCGTTCATCTCCGAGGGCGCGATCCCGTTCGCCGCGGCCGACCCGCTGCGGGTGCTGCCGTCGATGATGGTCGGCGGCGCGGTCACCGGCGGCCTGGTGATGGCCACCGACGTGACCCTGAGCGCGCCACACGGCGGCATCTTCGTCTTCTTCGCGATCGGGCATCTCGCCTGGTTCGTGCTGTCGCTGCTGGCGGGCACCGTCGTCGCCGCGGTCTGCGTCACCCTCGCCAAGGAGCTCACCCGCAAACAGTCCGTATCCCCCGTCCTCACCACCGCGTAAACCATCCGCATACAAGGAGATATCCCATGGCCAGCACCACCGTCACCGTCGGCTCCTCGGTCGGCCTGCACGCCCGCCCCGCCGCCCTGATCGCCGAGGCGGTCGGCGCGGCCGGTGTCCCCGTCACCATCGCGCTCATCGGCGGTGACCCGGTAGACGCGGGTTCGGCGCTGATGATCATGACCCTCGGCGCGGCCCAGGGCGCCGAAGTGGTGATTACCAGCGACGACCAGCCAACCCTGGACAAGATCGTCGAAATGGTCGCCAGCGACCTCGACGCCTGAGTCCCCGCCCGGACCTGTCTCTTATAAACAACACCCAACCCCCCAGACCCTAATAAAAC
>NZ_JBHXMY010000027.1:0-4890 GCF_042720195.1 Nocardia sp. NPDC058497
AGCGGACCCTGCTCGTCGCGAGCAGGGACCGTGCTCACCGCATCGACAGCGGGGGCGTCTTCGGGAACTGGACCGGCAGTCCGGCCAGCGCCCGGTGGAAAGGCCCCGGCCGCCAGACCAATTCGTTCGCAGGCACCGCCAGTTCGAGTTCGGGCAGCGCGTCGAGCAGCTGATCGATCGCCTCCTGCGCGATCAGGTAGGCGGGGGACTTGGCCGGGCAGCCGTGCGGGCCGGTGCTCCACGCCAGATGCGCCCGGTTGTCCAGGAAGTCACCGCTGCCGATCGCCGGATCGTTGTTGCACGCGGCCATGCTGATGACGACCGGCTGATGAGCGGGCAGCCACACGTCGTCGACGAGGATCGGCTGGCGCGGGTAGGTGGTGCAGAAGTTGGCCATCGGCGGATCGGTGTAGAGCACCTCGTCGAGCGCGTCGCGGGTGGACAGGCTGCCACCGAGCAGGCTGCCCGCGAATCGCTGATCGGTGAGCATCAGCCGGATCGTGTTGAGGACCAGATTGAGCATCGGCTCGATCCCCGCGCCGTACATGGTCAGCAGCTGGTTCATCAGCTCTTCGTCGTTGAGCTGCTGCGGATGCTGGACCAGCCGGGTGGTGATGTCGTCGCCCGGCGCGGTCTGCTTGAGTCGGACCAGGTCGTAGAGGGCGTCTTCCAGCATCTGCGCACCCTGGACCGCGGTGTCGCCGCCCTCGAACATCTGCGCCATCCCGGTGGCGACCCGCCCGCCGATCTCCTCGGGCACACCCAGCATGGCGTTGATCGTCGCGAAGATGACGGGAAAGGCATACTGGCTCAACAGATCCGCGGTGCCGTCGGTGCAGAACGTGTTGATCACCGGCATCGCGATCTGCTCCACCGTGCGATGCAGGCGGTACAGATCCACGCCGGCCAGCCCGGCGACGGTGACCTGGCGGTACCGGACATGCTCGGTGCCGCTGGTCCGAATGGCGTTGGGGCGGTAGCACATCATCGGCCGCACCGGGCAGTCCGCGGGAATGTCACGCTGCCACATGCGCGGATCGGCGGGGAAATGGTCGGGATCGTTGAGGATCTGCACCGCGGTGCGATAGCCGATCACCAGGGTGGCGGGGACACCGGGCACCAGGTCGACGGGAACCAGCGAGCCGTAGCGATCCCGCATGGTGCGGTAGGCGCTCTGCGGGTCGGCGGCGAATTCCTCTGAGTAGAGCGGTACCCGGTCCTGGCCGCCGCGCGAATCCGGCGACACCGGGCCTCGGGTGGGGTCGGGGTAGAGCGAGGCTTCGAGTTGCACAGCGTGTTGTCCTCTCGGTGGAACAAGATCGTCGGCGGAACCCCCCAGCGGACTTCAGGACGGTGAGCGATCACCGCGTCTCGGCGCCGTCCCCAGCTCGCGCCCCACCCGCGCCGCGAGTTCGTTCATCCGGTGGGCGACGAGGGCGAGATCGACATCGCTGCTCGTCGCGACGCCGAGCTGGGTGCCCGCGCCCGCGGCGGTGATCAGGATCATGCCGTCGTCGTACTCGGTCATGTTCTGGCGCACCGGGTTTCCCGGCCCGCCGCAGAACTCGCCGAGCGCCTTACCCAGCGACCGCAGTCCCGACGCGGCGGCCGCGAACCGCTCGGCCTCGTCACGGGTGATTCCGGGGGAGTGCGCGACGCGTAACCCGTCGTCGGACAGCAGGACCGAGAAGCGGACGCCGTCCAGCTCGAGATCGTCGAGTAACCACGCCAGGCGGTTGGTGCTGTCTGCGATCGGCATGCTCATCGGATGTTCTGCCCTTCCGTCGATTGCTCGGCCGCGGCGCGACCGTGTCGGGAACCGCTGTGCCAGGCGGCGACCAGTTCGGGCCTGCCCGGCGTCTCAGCGGTGTTGGCGCGGTCGTCGAGCGGGGCGACCGCGCGGCGCCTGCGCTTGGGAAGTCCGCCCATGGTTCTGGCGTAGTCGTCGGCCTCCGGTTCGGGAGCCTTCGCGGCGGTCACCACGGCAGGTGGCCGGTGCTTCCCGGTGGTCGCGGAGTCTTCCGTCGCGACGGAAACCGGTCTGCGAGGAGCGGTTTCGGGGATGTCGAAGTCGATCCGGCGCGCGTCGGCGGCGCTGACCAGCAGGGCGGCGGGGATGAAGACCATGGCCCTGGTGCCGCCGTAGATATTGGGTCCGTCGACATAGGCGGCGAAGCCGTAGCGGCGGGCGAGCGCGGCGACGCCGGGAAACCCGACCCGGGGCGACGGACCGAGCGAGTTGATGTCGACGGCGCGCTCGCCCGACAGCACCTGCCGGGCTTCCTCCATCTGTTCCTGGCTCATCCGCACGCCCGCGTCGTCGATGATCAGGGTGACGCCGTGGTGACCCTCCTGGAAGGTGATGTCGACGAACGACGACGGCGGCGAATAGCGCAGCGCGTTGTCGAGCAGCGTCGCCACGGTGTGCACCAGCGGCTCGACCGCCCGGCTGACGATGACCTGATCGCAGTTGCCCGCCCGGATCCGCAGATAGTCGCGCACCCGGCTGGTTGCGCCACCGACCACCTCGGTGACGGTCTGCTGCGGCCAGCGCCTGCCGGGCAGGCCACCGGAGACGATGACGTAGGACTGTGCCTGCCGGATCATCTGCTGCACGGTGTGGTCGATGCGGCTCAGGATCGCGTAGACCTCGTCGTTGCGGTTCTCCCGCAACGCGTTACTGACCACCTGCCCGACATCGGCGCCGAGACTGACCACGGTTGTGCCGAACGCTCGGACGGCGCTGTTGGTCGCCGCGCGCGCGTCGGCGGCGACCTGGGCTCGCGCCGCGGCCTCCGCCGTCTCGACCTGCACCGCGATCCGCTCCTCGGCGAGTCGCTCCTCGGCGACGGCGGTTTCGTGTTGCACCTGACGCAGGTCGTCGGCGTGCGCGACCGCGATCCTGGCCAGCTTCTGCGCGAAGGACGAATCCTGCAACAGGGCAGGCACTTCGGCCGTGACCACCGGCTCGCTGTGGTGGCGCACGGCGTCGGTGATCCGCGGCAAGGTCAGTTCGACGAGCCGTGTCATCGACTCCTCATGGGCGTAGAGCTCGCGCTCCGCCACATCCAGGCGAGTGCGGACCCGGCGCTCGTTACGCAGCGCGAGAACCGCTACCGTCACCGCGCCGAGCAACACCAGAGTTGCGAGACCGAACAAGAACACCGCGAGTGTCGGAGTCATCGGTTCCTTTGTCGTCACCGACCGAAGAGCCCAGGTGGCCGGAACCCCGCCGGGCCGTCCGGCGAGCCGCGTCGCCGACGGGCGAGACGGATCCTGCCCGATCTCGCGTACCCTGTGCTTCCGGCGATCCCGCACACCCTAGCAGTGCATCGTTGCGCTCCTGAAATATATTGGTGGGACCAGGTATTCACCCCACCGGCCAGAGCGGGAGCCGCAGCGCAGCGGGGGCGGCGGCGGGCACGACGGGAGGCCGGGGCGCGACCGGTGCGGACCCGCCGCGTCGCGGACAAGCTCGGCGCCACACCGGTACAGCGTGCCGATGCTGACGCCTTCATGCCGTGCTTCTTGTGTTTGCCCGAATAGTAAGGTCGGGTGCCGCACCTCGTGCCCACTGCGACAGATCGCCAACGCGTCGGCTTGCTGACCATCAGACCCCGTCTCGCTGACGAGCGTCCAACGATTATCGGCGCCACACTCGCGACAACGAATTGTCTGGCCAATCCATGTCATTCGACCAAGCGCGACCTCGGCCGCAGCGGAACTGGGCGCGCGCATGCAGACATCCTTTCTGCGCCAACACTTTTGAGGATCGCAACCGACATCAGGAGGCAACCAAGTCTCAGCGCCCACGGCTCACTCGAAGCGATGGGCCTGCTCCGCGGCGGCGGTATCCCGCTGCCTACAGTGCAGGCATGACGCCTGATCTGGATCCCTCCACAGTTGTCGTGCACGCCGGCCGGCCCGCTCGGGTCCCGGATGCGCCGATGGGTGGGTCACCCGTCTTCGCCTCGACCTACGTCGCGGGTGGCGACATGGGCTACGGTCGCTACGGCAACGACGCCTGGACGGCACTCGAGGAGACCCTCGGCGCTTTGGAAGGCGGACGCTGCCTGAGCTTCGCCGCGGGGATGGCGGCCGCCGCCGCGATCTGCGACCTCGTACCGGTCGGTGGTCGCGTTGTAGCGCCGCAGCACGCCTACAGCGGAGTACTGGCCCTGCTGGACCAGCAAGCGGCAACGGGACGGCTCACTGTCGACCGAGTGAGTGTTGTCGACACTGCAGCAGTGTCAGCCGCAGTAGCCGGTGCAGACCTGCTGTGGATCGAGTCGCCGACCAACCCGGCCATGGAGGTCGCAGCCCTCCCAGGACTCGCAGCAGCAGGCCGTACTGCGGGCGCCACGGTTGTCGTGGACAACACCTTTGCCACACCACTCCTGCAGCAGCCGCTGTCCATGGGCGCCGACATCGTGCTGCACTCGGCGACCAAGTTCATCGCGGGCCACTCGGACGTAGTACTCGGTGCTGTCATCACCAACTCGGATGAGCAGTGGTCGGCCCTGGAGTTGCGCCGGAGAAGTCTGGGCGCGATCCCTGGCCCGATGGAGGCCTGGCTGGCCCTCCGCGGCCTCCGCACGCTCGCACTGCGACTGGAGCGAGCCCAGTCGAACGCTGCGTTCCTGGCAGCGCGACTGCTCGAGCACCCACGCGTGAGCCGAGTCCGCTACCCCGGTCTGCCCGAGGACCCGGGCCACGCCCGAGCAGCCACTCAGATGTCCGGCTTCGGCGCCATCCTCGCCTTCGAACTCGGCGGCGACGCGGCCGCCGCCCAACACGTCTGCGAAAGCACCAACCTCTGGGTCCACGCCACCAGCCTCGGGGGGGGGGGGGGCCGGCGCGGACACCGCCCCCCCGCGCCCCCCCAACCAC
>NZ_JBHXMY010000027.1:4900-23253 GCF_042720195.1 Nocardia sp. NPDC058497
GGGGGGGCGCGGCGCCCCCCCCACAACTCGTCTCCCAAACCACCACCCGGGGGGCCCCCCCCCCCCGCGGGGGGGGGTTCTCGACCCCCCCCCCCCCCCCCCGCCGCTGGCCCAACGAAGTCCCAACCATCCCCACAGACCTCATCCGCCTGTCGGTCGGCATCGAACACCCGGATGACCTTTGGGCCGACTTGGCGCAGGCCCTGAAGTCCTAGCGCTTCACGCGACAGTGCGGTGATCGACGCGGGCTGAGCTCGACGAATAGCGTTGTGCCGCAGAGAAATATCAGGCCGCGCGCATAGCCCGGTAGACGGCCGAACCGACAAAGGCGCCGAGAGTATCGGGGTCCCACTCGGACTCGTCGGCGAACAGGGTCCGCACCGCGCCTTCACCCGCCGAGACCCACAGCTCGACGAGGGCGGGGAGTTTGCGCTCGGCGTCCTCGACACCCCAGGCGTGCAGGGTCGGCCGTAGCAGTTCGGTGCAGCGCGCGACGGCCAGGATGCGGCCACGCCCGAAGGAACCGGCGACCGCGGGGTCGGGGTTACCGTAGAGCAGCCGCCACGCGGACGGCCTGCTCGCCGCCTTGTGCAGCAGCGCGCGGAAGCCCTCCACGAACACCGTCTCGTCGGCGTCGGTCGTCCGC
The DNA here is from genome assembly GCF_042720195.1 of Nocardia sp. NPDC058497. Classification (NCBI taxonomy): domain Bacteria; kingdom Bacillati; phylum Actinomycetota; class Actinomycetes; order Mycobacteriales; family Nocardiaceae; genus Nocardia; species Nocardia sp. NPDC058497. The sequence goes on from NZ_JBHXMY010000027.1 coordinate 5,547, forward strand.
GGCGGCAGCACATCGAGGACACCGGAAGTGATGAAGGCCTCCTCGCGCTCGATCAGCGCGTCGATCAGCTGGACCCGATCGGCGAAGCACGAATAGACGACGGGCCTGGTCACCGCCATGTGCTCGGCGATCGCGCCCATGGTCACCGCGGCGATGCCCTCCTCGGCCGCGATGGCCAGCGCGGCGTCGAGGACCTGTGGGCGCCTGCGCTCCGGGCCCAGATGCGCCGCCCGTTCTCGCCGCCGCACGGCCGAATCGCTACCCATCCGTCCACGATAGCAACTACGAACCACTTTCTACATCGATGTAGAAAAATGCTACATTGATGAATGAATCTGTCCGGCGTCGCTGGACGCACGCACGAGGAGCCGACGATGTCCCAGCTGTTCAACCCGAAGAACTGCGATTTCGCCCAGTTCGACCCCGAGACCCGCAGGCTGCTGCGCGCGGTCGTCGACTGGTTCGAGGCCCGCGGCAAGGCCAGGCTGCTCCAGGACGACAAGGAGCAGGTCTGGCCCGCGGACTTCCTGGACTTCGTGAAGCGGGAGCGCCTGTTCGCGACGTTCCTCACCCCGGCGGCCGAGGCCGGCGGTGATCCGGACAAGCGCTGGGACACCGGCCGCAACGCGATGCTCAGCCAGATCTTCGGCTTCTACGGCATGACCTACTGGTACGTCTGGCAGGTCACCATCCTCGGTCTGGGCCCGATCTGGCAGAGCGGCAACGCCGAGGCCAAGAAGAAGGCGGCCGCGCAGCTCGATTCCGGCGAGATCTTCGCCTTCGGGCTCTCGGAGAAGGAGCACGGCGCCGACGTGTACTCCACCGACATGATCGTCGACCCGCAGCCCGAGGGCGGCTACTCGGCCACCGGCAGCAAGCACTACATCGGCAACGGCAACCTGGCATCGATGGTGTCGGTGTTCGGCCGCCGCTCCGACAAGCCGATCATCGACAGCGCGAAGGCGCTGACCGGCAAGCCGACCGAAGCGGATTACGAGGGCTATCTGTTCTTCGTCGCAGACAGTCAGCACCCGGCGTACAAGCTGCACCGCAATGTGGTCAACAGCCAGATCTATGTCGCGGCCTTCGAGCTGGACAACTATCCGGTCGCCGAGGCCGACATCCTGCATCGTGGTGAGGACGCGTTCCACGCGGCGATGAACACCGTCAACGTCGGCAAGTTCAACCTCGGCTTCGGCGCCATCGGCGCGTGTGAGCACTCCTTCTACGAGGCGATCGACCACGCCGAGAACCGGATTCTCTTCGGGCACAAGGTGACCGAGTTCCCGCAGGTCCGCTCGCTGATCGCCGACTCCTACGCGCGCATCGTGGCGATGAAGCTCTACAGCGAACGCGCGATCGACTACATGCGCTCGGCCTCGCCGGAGGACCGGCGCTACCTGCTGTTCAACGCCATCGAGAAGATGTCGGTCACCCGGCAGGGGCAGCGCGTCATCGAGGACCTCGCCGACGTCATCGCCGCGCGCGGCTTCGAGAACGACATGTACTTCCCTGTCGCGATGACGGCCATGTTCGGCCTGCCGCGGCTCGAGGGCACCGTGCATGTCAACATGGCGCTGTCGCTGAAGTTCATGGCCAACTACATGTTCCACCCGGCCGACGCGGGACTGGCAGCGCTGCAATCTATTCCCGGTGCCGCGGTGGCGCCCACCGGGGCCGCGCGGGCGGTCACCGGCGCGCTGAGCTGGTCGAGCCGCAAGCTGGCACCGCGACTCGGGTCGGTCGTGAAGCCGCTGGGCGCCGAATTCGCCAGCGCGACTTACGCTCCGGTGCCGACGCGGCGCGACACCGCCGACGACGAGTTCCTGTTCCGGCAGGGTCCGAGCAGCGGGCTCGGGCGGATTCGGTTCGAGGACTGGCGACCGGTGTTCGAGGGTTTCCGTGACGTGCCGAACGTGGCGGTGTTCCTCGAGCAGGTGCTCGCCCTGCAGGGCCTGCTGGCCGCCGCGGCGCCGACGGCCGAGCAGCAGAAGGACGTCGATTTCCTCTTCGCCCTCGGTGAGCTGTTCACCGCGGTGCCCTATGCCCAGCTGATCCTGGAGCAGGCGCGCATCGACGGCACCGGCTCCGACGTGCTCGACCAGATCTTCGACGTGTTCGTGCGCACCTTCTCCGCGAACGCGGTGACCCTGCACAACAAGCCGACCGCCACGCCCGCGCAGCAGCGCCGGGCGCTCGATCTCGTCCGCCGTCCCGTGGTCGACGAGCGCCGTTTCGCCCGGGTGCTCGACGAGGCGCGGTCACTGGCCGGGGTCTACGAGATGAACGCCTAGGACTCAGGAGCTCGGCCGCGAACTCGAATTATGTTGCTGTGCAACATTATTGATAGTGTTCGTGGCGGTGGTGTGGCGGACGGATCCCGCAGACCTGTTGCGCCGCACCACCTCCCGAGCCTACGGCGCCGTTCAGGATCCGCGGCGCACCGGATCCCAGCGTCGCAGGATCCAGCGGTTCTTGCCGAGCGCCTTCGCGGCGTAGAGACAGTGGTCGGCCGCGGTGAGCAGATCACTCGGCACGCCACCGGCGATCCGCGACATGACGGCGCCGAGGCTGAGGGTGATCTCGATCCGGTGGTCGGCGACCAGGAAGGGTTCCTCGACGGCCGCCTGCAACAGGTGCACGGTCTTCTCGACACGCTCCTCGTCGGCGGGTGGCGGGAGGACGGCGATGAACTCGTCACCGCCGATGCGCGCCAGCACATCGGTCTCCGGATCGAGGCAGGCCTGCAGGCGTGCGGCGACCTCGATGAGCAGGCTGTCGCCGACGGTGTGACCGAAGGCGTCGTTGATGTCCTTGAAACCGTCCATGTCCAGCGCGCACACCGCGGCCAGGTCGTCCGGTCCGGCCTCGGTGATGAGGGTGTCGAGCTGGGTGAGCAGATGCCTGCGGTTGGGTAGCGCGGTGAGCGGGTCGTGGTGGGCCTGCCAGTGCAATCGCTCGGTCGTGGTGCGATGCTCGGTGGTGTCCTCGCCGAAGCCGAGCAGGTAGAGACCGCCGGAGGCGGAGACACAGCGCGTCACCGTCCACGTGGCCCAGCCCTGGGTGCCGTCCGGACGCACGTATTCGCCTTCGAGGCGGATGGTCCCGTTCTCGGCGCGTTCGAGCTCGCCGTGGACCTGCTCGCGGATGCTGTGGACGTCGACGTCGGCCAGTTCGAACCCGGATCTGCCCTGCAGCTCCGCCAGGCTCTTACCCGTCAGTCTTTCGAAGGCGGGGTTGGCGTTGATGATGTTGCCGTGGGCGTCGCCGATCGAGATGGCGATGGACGCGTGCCGGAACGCCGCTTCGAGCCCCTCGGTGGCCGATGTGGCCGCGGCCTGCGCGCGGGCGTACCCGTGGCCGAAACCGCCCGCGACAATGCCGAACGCCGCCGTATCCGCACCGGCGTACTCGCTCAGCTCCCGCAGAATCGGCATCGAACGGGCGATCACCACCGGATCGGTGCACCCGAGGACGTAGACGGCGGCCCCGGCCCGCTCGGCGACGACGGGATCGGGAGTCCCGGTGGCCAGCGTCGCGAGCAGCCGCTCCGTCCAGGTCTCGAGCGTCGCCACGTGGTGATCCGGCGGCATCGCACCCTCGGACAGCTGCGCCGCCCATCGCGCAGCGAATCGGCGGGACATGACGGCAGACCACCTCCTGGCCGAGCGGCATCGACTACCAGCTACACACCGGCAATCGAAACTACCACCACAGGTGGATCGGCTACTGCGGGACCGCTCGCGTGGTGCGGTGGCAGAGGACCGGGGCGACGGGGTGCAGGACGATGTCGGTGGTGACGGGGACGTCGCCGGGCTGTGCGGTGAACGCGAAGTCGCGGACCAGCAGGGCGAGCGCGAGGCAGGCTTCGAGCATGGCGAAGCGGTGGCCGATACAGGCGCGCGGGCCGTGGCCGAACGGGAACCAGGCCAGGGGGTGGCGCTTTACCAGCGTGTTTCAGCGAAAGATTTCCGATGGCGATTCGCGCTGACAGCCTCGATGCTCACCGCAATCGGCGGAGTGCCCGCTCGGCCGCGTTGGCGCCACACATACCGTGTGCGCCGGGGCCGGGTGGGGTGGCGGCTGAGCACAGGTAGTGGCCGGGGATGCCGATGTCGTAGGGCTGCAAGGTCTTTCGGGGGCCGAAGATCAGCTGGGGGATGTCCTTGGCGCCGGTCATGATGTTGCCGCCGACGTAGTTGGGGTTGTAGTCGGCGAAGCCGGGGGTGGTGCGGGTGGTCAGGCCGACCACCCGGTCGCGGAAGCCGGGGGCGAAGCGTTCGAGCTGGGCGATGATCGCCTCGGTGGCGTCGCCGGTGTAGCCGTTCGGGACGTGCGCGTAGGTCCACACCGGGTGCACCGAGCCGGCCGAGCGCTGGGGGTCGGCGAGGTACTGCTGGCCGACCAGGACGAATGGGCGATCGGGCATCCGGCCCGCGTGGATGTCGCGTTCGGTCGCGGCGATCTCGGCGAACGAGCCGCCCAGATGCACGGTGCCGGCGCGGCGGGCCGCTTCGGCGGTCCACGGGACGCCGCCCTCGACCGCGAAGTCGACCTTGAAGGCGCCGGGGCCGTAGCGGAATCGCCGGTAGGCGCGGGCGATTCGGGCCGGGAGGCGGTCGCCGATGATCTCGGCGACCGCGGTCGGCGCGACATCCCAGAGGGTGAGGTCCGAGGGCGGCAGGTCGGCGAGAGTGCGCACCCGGACCCCGGTTTCGATCTTTCCGCCGTGATCGGCCAGCACCGCCGCCATGCTGTCGGCGATCTGCTGGGAACCACCGGCCGCGACCGCCCAGCCGTAGCGGTGTCCCGCGGTCAGGATGCCGAGCCCGACGCTGGCGCTCAACGGCCGCTCGAGCGGGTGGAACGCGTGCGCGGCGACACCACCGAACAGGGCCCGGCCCGGTTCGGTGCGGAAGGCGCGCGCCAGCAGGGTGGCGGGCGCGACGGCGGGAATGCCGAAGCGCGCCAACCGGATCGGATGCCGGGGGATCCGCAGCAGTGGCCGCATGATGTCGGCGCCGGTCTCGTCGTAGCCGGCGACCGGTCGCTCGAACAGCGTGCGCCACAACCGTTCGTCGGCACCGAGGCCCGCGGCGGTCTCGGTGACCGAGCGGTGCAGCACACCGGCGGTGCCGTCGTCGAGCGGGTGGACGCAGTCGAGTTCGGCCCACGCCCACCGCAATCCGTACCGTTCCAGATCGACGCGCCGCAAAAACGGCGACCCCACGGCCATCGGGTGGATGGCCGAGCAGTGGTCGTGCAGCAAACCGGGCACGATCGCCTCGCTCGAGCGGGTGCCGCCACCGATCGTGTCGGCGGCCTCGAGCACCGTCACCTCCACGCCCGCCCTGGCCAGGGTGATGGCCGCGGCCAGTCCGTTGGGGCCGCTGCCGACCACTGTCGCCGTTGTCATCGACTCGTCCTCTCGTTCTCGATCCGTGCTCGCCTATTCGGCGGGCTGGACCACGGTGTCCTGGTGCGGGGTGACCGTGCCGGTGACGTACTCCTTGGCTGCGCGCCACCAGGCTGTTCGCCGGAAACTTGTCACCGCTTTCGGTTAGCGTGAGTGACACCACAACGACGTGGAGGGAAGGGGGGCATCACGCGATGCCAATTTTCGATTTCGGCGGAACCTCGATCGCCTATGACGAGGCGGGGTCGGGGCCACCAGTTGTCTTCCTGCACAACCTCGGCGGCGATCGCTCCATCTGGCGTGCCCAATTCGACGAGCTGCGGCAGTCGCACCGGGTGCTCGCGATCGACCTCATCGGGTACGGCGATTCGGACGCGCCCGACGACGGCTACACACTCGAGAACTACCTCGCCATGCTCGAAGCGTTCTTCGCCGACCGTGACCTGCGGGAAGTGACGCTGGTCGGGCACTGTTTCGGTAGCGCGCTGTCGCTGCTGTTCACCCAGAAACACCCCGAACTGGTGCGCTCGCTGGTACTGAGCAGCCCACTCACCGCGGCCACCCTGCGGCCGACCCGCACCGGGCTGGCCGCGCTTCTCGGCCGATACCTGCATCTGGACTCGCTGCTGTCGATCGTGCGGATCCCCGGCCCGGTGGCGGGGCTGATCGTCGCGGAGCAGATCGGCACCGCCGGACCACACACCGCCGAGACCGCCGCGCACCTGCGGACCCGGTGGACCCAGCGTCGCCGGCTGATGGTGACCGCCGCGATCTCCCGTCAGATCCCGCGACTCGCGCACCTGGACACCTTCTCCCCGCCCCCCGATTTCCCGCCGATCACGACCGTCTGGGGCACTCGCAACAAGGTGCTCTCGGCACGGGCGGGCGCCACGCTGAACAAGACACTCAAACCGGTGCGGGCGATCGAGGTCGACGGCGCCGGACACCTGGTCATGGTGGAAGCCCCCGAAACAGTCACCGCCGCTATCCTTTCCGCGATCGACTACGCGAATGGAGGAACACGATGAGCCGCCACATCCAGATCACCTTCGACGCGCACGACCCGAGAGCGCTGTCGACCTTCTGGCGCGAGGTGCTGGGATACGTGCACCCCGGCCCGCCCGGCGTGGAACTGCCCGCGGGCGCCGACCCGCTGGCCGCGTGGGAGGAGTTCCTCGCCCGCATCGGTGTGCCGGAGGATCAGCGCAATACGAGGTCGGCCATCGAGGACCCGGATGGCCACGGCCCGCGCGTGTTCTTCCAGCAGGTCCCCGAGGACAAGGTCGCCAAGAATCGCGTCCACCTCGACGTGCGAGCCGCCCCCGGCCTGTCGGGAGAGGAGCGGATGGTAGCGCTGGAGGCCGAGTGCGAACGGCTCGTCGCCCTCGGCGCGACCCGGATGCAGCGGTTCGAACCCGACCCGCCGATGAGCGCCGGCTTCATCGTCATGGCCGACCCCGAGGGCAACGAGTTCTGCCTGGACTGATCCCGTGGCTCAGGCGGTCTCGGCGGGAACGGACAACGCGGCCTGCATCGCGACACCGTCGACATAGGTGTGCTTCTCCCGCACCGCACCGTCCTCGACCAGCACCACATCCGCGATGTCCACATCGACGGCGCCGCCGGTGACCGAGGTTCCGGACAGCTTCCACTGAACCACCCAGAAGTCGTCGCCGACCCGGAGATCGACCATGGTGAACGTCAGATCGGGGACCAGCGCGAAGGTTTCCGCGGCGGCGGTGCGGATCTCGGCGCGCCCGTGCGCCGGCTTGCCGCCGGAGTGCAGGTGGAAAATCGAATCGGGCGTGTGCAATTCGACGATGCGGTCGGGATCGCGGTCGGCCCAGCAGGCGTGATAGCGCTCGAACAGATCTTTGGTGGCATCGGACATGGTCGCCAAGCCCCTTCCAAGATACAAACAGGGTGACTGTATGTTCCCGGAACGTGGTGTCACCGGGCAAGGGTCGAAGGGCCTCGGATCCGACGTGGCCGCAGTCCTGCCCTAGACTTCGACGTCGCCATGAACCCTGACCGCCGAACCCAGGCCGAACGCTCGGCAGCGACGCGTTCCGCCGTCGTTCGCGCCGGGCGAGAACTGTTCGGGCAGTATGGGTATGGGGCCGTGAGCACGATCGCGGTCGCGGAGGCGGCGGGGGTCAGCCGCGGTGCGCTCTATCACCAGTTCAGCGAGAAACGCGAGCTGTTCGAGGCGGTGTTCGAGGATCTCGAGCGGGACCTGGTCGAGGTGATCGCCACCGCGGTCGCCGAAGCGCGGTCCGCCGATCCGGTGGCGAGTTTGATCGTGGGCTGCCTGGCGTGGCTGCAGGCATCGACCGCCCCGGAAGTGCGGCGGATCGCGCTCCTGGACGCCCCCGCGGTGCTCGGCTGGAGCCGGTGGCGCGAGATCGAGCTCAGGCACACGATCGGGCTGGTCGAGAATGCCCTGGCCGGGGCCATCGCCGCGGGTCGCGTCCGTGCGCAACCGGTGCGGCCGCTGGCGCTGGTCGTCGTCGGCGCCCTCGACGAGGCGGCGCAGTATCTGGCGAACAGCGAGGATGTCGAGGACATGACGGCCGTTCGCTCGGTGATCGAGCAGCTGATCTCCGGTCTGGCGGTCGACCCGCGGGCGTAGCTAGGTTAGCCTTGCCTAATGACAGCTGTCGCTGCGAATCGTTCGACCATGGCCTACGCGACCCTGCGGGTTCGTCGCGTCGTGCGGCTGACCCCGCGCATGGTCCGGATCACGCTCACCTGTGCGAATCCCGCCGCGCTGGCCGACGCGGGGGCTGATCAGTACACGAAACTGTTCTTTCCGCTGCCGGGTCAGGAGCGTCCGGCCGTGCCGCCGCCGGTCGACGACGCGGTCGGCGGCGTAATGGGTTGGTACCAAAGGTATCTCGCGATGCCCGACGAGATCCGGCCGCCGATGCGTACGTACACGATCCGGGCGCAGCGACCCGCGCTCGGCGAAATCGACATCGACTTCGCGCTGCATCCCGACCATGCCGGGCCCGCCTCGGACTGGGCATCCACGGCCGCGTCCGGTGACGAGATCGGTCTGCTCTGCCCGCCGCGGGCGCTGTACAGCCCGCAGCCCGATCCCGCCTGGCAGTTGCTGGTCGGCGACGAGACGGCGATTCCGGCGATCGGCGCCATCGTGGAGAGTCTCGACGCGGGGGTGACGGTGCGGGCGTTCATCGAGGTCGCGGGACGGCGCAATCTCGTCCGGGATCGGGGGATCGACAAGCGCGCGATCACGTTCACCGGCTACTGGCGGCAGGGCCGCACCGAGGAGGACAACGGCCGCGAGAAGGTGCGCCGTGCCGCCGCCGGGGAGCCGCTGGTCGACGAGGACTGAACCGCCGGCCCGCATAGTGACGCCACTAATAGTTATTGCACTAACTATTAGTGGCATAATGCTGTGTGGACGAAGGAAGGTGGAACCATGCAGGAGCTCGACGACCCGCTGCGGCTGGACCGGCAGGTGTGCTTCGCGCTGGCGGTGGCCAATCGCTCGGTGCTCGCGGTCTATCGGCCGCTGCTCGAGCCGATGGGGCTGACGCATCCGCAGTACCTGGTGATGCTCGCGCTCTGGGGCGAGGCGCCGATGTCGGTGAAGTCCGTCGCCGAGGCGATTCAGCTCGACTCGGCGACGCTGTCGCCGCTGCTCAAGCGGCTCGAATCGGCCGGGCTCATCACCCGCCGCCGCGATCCGCACGATGAGCGCACGCTGCTCATCGACCTCACCGAGGCGGGACAGGCGCTGCGCGAGCAGGCCGAGCAGATTCCGCCCGCCGTCGTCGCCCGGCTCGGCGTCAGCCTGGCCGATCTGGAAGAACTGCGTGATGTCCTCGGCCGGGTGAACGCGGCCGCGCTGCGCGCAGCCGAAGCGAGGGAGAAGTGATGACCGGCTCGACCCCGAACCTCTGGCAGCGACTGCGCTACGTCGGCGGTGCCACCCTGCCGCCGTCGATGGCGGACTGGGTGCGCAGCGACCTGACCGGGCCCGGCGCGACCCGCCGCTACCTGATGCGCTTCCTGCTGCCCGTCCTGCCGGTGCTGTGCCTGTTCCTGCTGGTGCCGGGGCCTCTGTGGATAGGGTTGTCGATGATGGCGCTGCTGTACCTGCCGCTGATCTACTTCACCGTCGCGCTGGTCTACGTGTACCGGCGGCACCGCCTGGTCAGCCACGGATTCGACCCCGCGCTCGCCGATACCGCCGAGGTGCGTCGCGCCGAGGCCGAGCGCATCGCCTACGAGACACGCCACAACCGCGCCTGACCTCGGGATCCGGTGCCGGGACTGTCGGCTCGCCGCGATCACGGGTAGCGTCCGTTCAGACTCGTTCACGCACCTCCACACCCTCGCTCGGGCAGTGCGCAGTCGCCACGAGCTCGTGCTGGTTGTGTGACCGGGTTCGTCCGGGACACCAGGCGAGCTCAGTGAGTGGAGGAGGGTGGCTGTGGGTGACTTCGCGGATGTGCCGACGGTGGGGGTCGAAGAGGAATTCCTGCTGACCGACCCGGGAACCGGCGCGCCGGCACCGAGGAACGCCCAGGTCGCCGAGACGGCGCGCCGGGCGGGGATCGACCTGCAACTGGAACTGACCCGCTGTCAGGTGGAGACGCGGACCGCGGTGCACTCCGATATCGGCGAACTGCTGGCCGAGCTGCGCACCTCGCGGCGCGGGGTCGCCGATTGCGCGGCCGAGCACAATGCCCGGCTGCTGGCGGTGGCGGTCCCGCCGACCGTGCCGGAGGGGTATCCGGTGACCGACACCCCGCGCTACCAGCGGATCGCGCACACCTACGGCATGCTCGCCCACGAGCAGGGCCTGTGCGGCTGTCACGTCCACGTCGCGGTGCCCGATCGGGACACCGCCGTGCAGGTCAGCAATCACGTGCGGCCCTGGCTGCCGCTGCTGCTCGCCCTGACCGCGAATTCGGCGATCTACCGTGGCACCGAGACCGGGTACGCGAGCTGGCGCAGCATCCTGTGGCGGCGCTGGCCCAGCGCCGGCCCGCCGCCGTATTTCGCCTCGCTCGCCCAGTACGAATCGCTCGTGGCCATGATGCACGCCAGCGGCAGCATTCTGGACAAGAAGATGGTCTATTGGGACGTCCGCCTGTCGGAGTCGTTTCCGACGGTCGAGATCCGGGTGAGCGATATCCCGGCCACGGCGGAGGAATCCGCCCTGCTGGCCGCGCTGATCAGGGGCATGGTCACCACGGGGCTCCGGTCGATCGCCCAGGACGAGCCCGCGCCGCCCGTGCCGGGTGAGATGCTGCACGCCGCCTACTGGAACGCCGCGCACTCGGGATTGGACGGAAACGGCCTGCACCCGGTCCGGGGCAGTGTCGTCCCGTACCGCGATCTGCTCGCCGAACTGGTCGACCGGATCGAACCCGCGCTGCGTGACTCCGGCGATCACGCCTTCGTCGTCGACGCGATCACCGCCGTGGGCAAGCGCGGCAACGGGGCACAACGGCAGCTGGTGGCCATGCGGGCACGGCGCGATGTCACCGACGTGGTGGCGGAACTGGCGCAGGCGACTCTCGAAGGGTGACCGTCGCCTCGGTCACTTGTTCGGGCGGAGGATCTCGCCGAGTTGCTGTTCGAGCCGTTCCAGCGCGGCACGGGCCGCCTCTAGCTCGGCCTCGAGCCGGGCGATCGCCGCCTCGTCCACCTGCGGCCCGACCGGCGAGGTCTGCGGCTGCCCGGGCGGCGGCGCCACCGGTCGGCCGGGTGGTGGTGGCGCACCGGGACCGCCGCCGGGCGCGGTCGCCATATTGCCGGTCTCCGGGCCGAAGACCTGGTCGAGCGCCTCCCCGAGAGTCGGGGCGTAACCGACCCTGACCCCGCCGGTGCCCGGCTCCCGGTAGCTGACCAGCACCCGTGCCAGCTGGGGGAACGTGGAACCGTTCTGCGCCGTCGAAATCCGTTCGGTGAACAGCGGTTCGACATAGAGCACCCCGCCGTCGGCGATCGGCAGCGTGATCAGGTTGCCGTACTGGATCTGGTTCGAGCGCTCGAGCAGGGTGCGCTCGGACGCCACCCGGGTATCGGAGATCATCGAGTTCTGAATCTGTTGCGGCCCTTGGGTGAGCGTGTCGGTAGGCAACTGCAGAATATGGAACTTGCCGTAGTTTTCCGGGTCCGAGCGCACCGAGATATAGGCCGACAGGAACTCCCGCCTGAACCCGACCATCGCGCTGGCCAGCCGGAACGACGGCTCGGCGGTCTCGGGGTCACCGAGCAGGACGTAGAACGGTGGCTGTTGCGGGTTGGCCTCCACCGTCGGATCGCTGGGCACCGACCAGAAAGCGTTGTTGGTGAAGAACTCTCGCGGTTCGTCCACGTGATAGCGGGCGAGCATGTCGCGCTGGATGACGAACAGGTCCTCGGGGTACCGAAAATGCGCGCGCAGGTCGGGGCTGATCGAGGACTCGGGTTCGACCGTGCCGGGGAAGACCCGCATCCAGGTCGCCAGCACCGGGTCCTGCGCGTCGACCTGGTAGAGGGTCACGGTGCCGTCGTAGGCGTCGACGGTGGCCTTCACCGAATTCCGCACGTAGGAGATCTCCGCGGGATTGCGTGGTGGTCCGTCGACTTGGTGCAGGGCCTCCAGGGAACTGCCTGCGGCGTAGGGATAGCCGTCGATCGTCGTGTACGCGTCCACGATCCAGACGATGCGGCCGTCGACCACCGCCGGGTACGGGTTGTGGTCGACGGTGAGCCACGGTGCCACCAGCTCGACGCGTTCCCTCGGGTCGCGGTGGTAGATGATCTTCGACTCGGGCCCGATCGCCTTGGCGAAGAGGATGTTTCGCTCGGTGTAGTTGGTGGCGAAGGCGAGGCGGTTGAGCCAGTTGCCGATCGGCACGCCGCCCGCGCCGGTGTAGGTGTATTTGGTGGCGTCGGTGTCGTATTCGCGCGGCTCGGTGCCGCCGCCGACGATGGCGTAGTCCGGGTCCGTCCTGGCGATCACCTCACCGAAGTAGATCCGCGGCTGTTCGACCGGGATGATCTGCTGCCCGGACTGCTGGGAGGCGATGTCGCTGACGGCGTAGATCGGATAGCCGCTGTTGCTGGCCGAGCTGTCGGCGGCGGCATCCCGGACCGCGGCGTTGACCCGGTTCGCCGGCGCCGCGACGAACCCGTCGCCGTGGGTGTAGACGGTGTGCCGGTTGACCCAGTGCGACTGATTGCCGCTGAGCGCGCCCGGCGTCAGTTCCCTGGCCGCGACCACGTAGTCGCGCAGGCGGCCGTCGATGCGGTATCGGTCCAGATCCAGGTGATCGGGGAAGCTGTAGAAGTTCTTCAGCTGCTGTTGCTGGGTGAAGGTCCGCGAGAGCACGCGCGGATCGAGCAGCCGGATATCGGCGATGGTGGTCGCGTCGGCGGGCACGCGCGGTGGCTGCGTGGAGCCGACGCCCGGATACGGCTGATAGTCGACCCGATCGCCGCCGATCCCGTACGCCTGGCGGGTCGCCGCGATATTGCGTTCGATGTACGGGCTCTCCATGTCGGCGGCGTTGGGGCGCACCGAGAACTGTTCGACCACCAGCGGCCATGCGCCACCGGCCACGATCGAGGACAGCAGCAGCAGGGCGGCCGCCATCGCCGGGATCCGCAGGTCGCGCAGCACGACGGCCGAGAACACCGCGACGGCGCAGACCAGCGCGATCGCGAACAGGACGAGGCGGGCGGGGAGCACGGCATTGATGTCGGTGTATCCGGCGCCGGCGAAGGTCGGTTCCCTGCGCTCGCTCGACAGCAGGATGTACCGGTCGAGCCAGTACGCGCCCACCTTCATGAGCAGGAACAGCCCGAGGATCACCGCCAGCTGGACGCGGGCCGCCACACTGAGACCCAACGATTTGCCGGTGATCCGCAGCCCGCCGAACAGGTAGTGGGTGGCCAGATTCGCCAGGAACGCGAAGATCACGAGGGCGAAGAACCAGCTCAGGACGAGTCGGTAGAACGGTAGGTCGAAGACATAGAACCCGATGTCGTGGCCGAACTGGGGATCGTGCACGCCGAACGATCCGCCGTGCAGGAACAACTGCACCGTCTCCCAGCGCGACTTGCCGATGAGACCGCAGATCAGACCGAAGCCGACGGCGATCCCGACACCGAATCGCAGCGGCCAGCGCGCCACCATCCGCCGGATCTCGCCCAGCGGGTCATCCTCGCGTGCGGGCAGGAACGCCGGACGTGACCGGTACGCCAGCCACATCGCGGTGAAGACGACGCCGCTGACGAGCACCGTGATCACGGCGAACAGCGCGAGCTTGGTGAGCAGCACGGTCGACCAGACAGTGCGATAGTCGACCTCGCCGAACCACAGCCAGTCGATATAAGTGTGGACCAGGCGCGGCACCACCAGGATGATCACGAAGAACACAGTGACCGACGTCAGCAGCAGCCGAAGACCTCGGGGCAGCTGTCCCGATTCAGTGTCGTCACGAGCGCTCATCTGCCACTCCCGTGACCACGCCGGGCCGGACGACCGACGCTGGCCACCGCCACCGATTCTACCTAGGGAATACGGGCCATCCCGCCGAGCATCGACACCGCTTCCTTGCGGGGATGCGGGCGCCATTCGGTGGGACGCCAGTCGATCACCGAGGTGATGCCGGGGGAGACCAGGTCGAGGCCATCGAAGAACCGGGTGAACTCCGCGGTCGAGCGGAGCCGGAACGGGACGCCGCTGCGCTCGTTCGCCTCGATGGTCGCTTGCAGGTCCTCGGCGGACAGGTGGTCGTCGGTGGCATGGGTCATGGTCAGGTAGCTGCCCGAAGGCAGTGCCGCACAGAGCTGCCTGACCACGTCGTAGGGCTGCATCTCGTCGGTCAGGAAGTGCAGCACCGCGCAGAGCATGAGGGCCACCGGCCGGTCCAGGTCGAGGGTGCCGCTCAGCGCCGCGTGCTCGAGGATCGAGGCGGGGTCGCGCAGGTCGGCGTCGATGTAGGCGGTCGCGCCGCTCGGGGAGCTGTCGAGCAGGTCGCGGGCGTGGTAGAGGACGATCGGGTCGTTGTCGACGTAGACGACCCGCGACTCCGGCGCGATCGCCTGGGCCAGCTCGTGGACATTGCCCGCGGTCGGCAGCCCGGTGCCGATGTCGAGGAATTGCCGGATGCCCGCCGTGTCGACGAGATAGGGGATCGCGCGACGCAGGAAGTTGCGGTTCTCCAGGACGGCGAAATGGATCGACGGAAACGCCGCGGCCACCGCGTCGGCCGACTTGCGATCGGCTTCGAAATGGGCACTGCCGCCCAGCCAGTAGTCGTACCGGCGGGCCGGGTGCGGTTTGGTGACATCCACCCGATCAGCGGCGGCTTCGAAGTCCACGGCGCGCGTCCTCTCTCTCGACTACGGTCGTCCCTATTCAGCCCGACACGAGACCGGTGGTGGCGTTGTCACGTCGCCGCGAAAGGCACGGCCATGCCCCTGCAGTTCAGCCCCTACGACTTCGCTGTCCATGCCGATCCGTATCCGTACTATGCCAGGTTGCGAACCGAGGCCCCCGTCTACCGCAACACGACCGACGACTTCTGGGCGTTGTCGCGACACGCGGACGTCCGGGCGGCGTTGCGCGATTCGGACCGTTTCTCGAGCGCCAACGGGCTGCGCATGGAGCCCGCGTTCTGGGGACCGCAGGCGGAGAAGTTCTTCTCCTTCGTGGCGATGGACCCGCCCAAGCACACCAGGATGCGTGAGCTCGTTGTCCGCGCGTTCACCCAGCGGAGGGTGCAGAGCCTCGAACCGCGGCTGCGCGAAATCGCCCGCCGCACACTGGAACCGCTGCTCGCGCGCGGCAGCTTCGACCTGATCGCCGACTTCGCCGGTCCGTTCCCGACCGATGTGATCTCCGAACTGGTCGGTGTGCCGGAGGAGGATCGCGAGCTGCTGCGCAAGCTCGGCATGGAGATCATGTACACCGACGCCGAGTCGACCGATCTGCGGCCCGAGGCGATGGCTGCGATCGGCGCGCTCGTCGGCTACTACACGGAACTGACCATCGCCCGCAGCCGGCACCGGACCGATGATCTGCTGTCGGGTCTGCTCGACGCGGCCGACGGCGACGACCGGCTCACCCCCGAGGAGATCGTCGGGGTGCTGATCCTGCTCGTCGGCGCCGGCATCGAGACGGTCATGCTGACCCTGGGCAACGCGTGGCACACCGCCGCGCTGCACCCCGATCAGCGCCGCGCCGCCTTCGACGGCCGGATCGACGACTGGATCGCCGAGTCGATGCGCTACGACCCCGCGACCCAGGGACAGCTGCGCACCACGACGGTGCCGGTCGAGCTGCACGGCGTGCAGATCCCGGCCGATGCCCGCGTGCTGCTGCTCACCGGGTCGGCCCACCGCGACGAGTCAGTCTTCGCGAACCCCGACGTCTTCGACCTGGACCGCGACACCAGCGCCTCGCTGGCCTTCGGCGCGGGCCGTCATCACTGCCTCGGGATGAACCTGGCCCAGCTGGAGCTGCGGGTCGCGTTGCAGGAGATCGTCGCCGCGGTGGCCGACTACGAGATCGATACCGGCAATCTGGTGCGGATCCACTCGTCCAACAACCGCGGTTTCGCCTCGCTGCCGACGACGGTGACGCTGCGCTGAGAGCTTGCCCGGCCGCCCCGGCGCCGCGGGTGGTGGGCGGGCCGTTCGCCCAGCTGTGGCCTACACCATTGTGTGACTGCGCTCACAATCGTATCGGTGCGGTTGCGCTAGCCGTGGCCTGCGCCGATCGTAATTACCTGGGAGTATCAGTCCCATACACCGCGCGGTCCGATCGTGGCCGAGACCGCGGCCGGTAGGGAATCGACATCGGAGTCGGTATGAGCGCTGTGTTCGAGAGTCACCACGGATGGATCGTCGACATCGTCGGCGACGGTTCCGACCTGATCGGTTGGCGGGCGATGTGCTCGTGCGGCCGATGGCACGGGCGGCCGTGGCAGCGGTCCGAGCGGGCCGTCGACCACGCCCCCGCGCACCGGCGGCTGCACTGCCCCGACGGGCAGCTCGGCCCGGTTCTCAGTCGGCTGGTACTCGAGGAGTGGGACAGCCATTACTTCGAGATGCAGGCGCTGATGCCGGTGCGGCTGGCCTTCCAGGATTCCGAGTCCGCCCGGCAGCGCCTTCTCGAAGCCGTCCGCTTCGTCCGTTCGACGGGGGCCTCCTGGGAATCGATCGGACACGTGATCGGCACCGAATCCGCAGAAGTCGCCGAGCAGCGCTTCGGTGTCGGTGTCGGTCCCTGGCGCGACCCCGCGATCCAGTTCGAGCGGTAACCGTACCGCCTAGCCTCACCGCCTGACGGTGCCAGTCGGAAAGTCGAGTGGCCGACTACTCGTGACCGGCACCGGGCCCCGCGCCCACCCTGAGAACGCCAGCTGCATACTTCTCCGGGCGAGGTGACCCATGGATACCGAGAGCGCAATACGCACCGCCGCATGGCGCGAACAGATGGACGCCGCGGCGCGGCGCTTCGCCAAGAGCGCCGAGGAACGCGCCGAGGTGACCCGCAAACGCGAGGCGACCGAATCGGATGTCGTCGACACCGAACAAGAGATCGTCGCCCGCGCCGAGCGGCTGTTCGTCAGCGGCGAAGTGCCGGCCCAGGCGGCGATCGAACTCGGCAGGCAGGACCCGCTCGACGGCATCGGCGCGCTGGAACGGATCATCGGCTTCGCCAACGACCTCCAGGCCGTCAACTTCCTGACCCGCGGTACCCGCGCGGCGGCCGCGGTCGCCCGGATCTCCCTGGCCCGCAACGGCCGTGAGGTGCCGATGGGCACCGGTTCGCTGGTGTCACCGCAACTGTTGCTCACCAACAACCATGTGCTGCCGACGGTGGATCGGGCCGAGTCGGTCGTGATCGAGTTCGGGGCCGAGGCCGGTATCGACAATCAGCACAACCCGGTGACGAAGTATCGGCTCGCGCCCGGCGACTTCTTCGTCACGAACAAGCACCTCGACTACACCCTGGTGCGCGTGGCGCCGGGGCCCGACGGTGCCGCCCCCGGCGTGACATTCGGCTGTAACCGATTGATCGCCGACACCGGCAAGATCGTGATCGGCGAGGCGATGAACGTCATCGGTCATCCGCAGGGCAGGCTCAAGGAGATCTCGATCCGCGACAACCGGCTCGACCTGCAACTCGACGACTTCCTGCACTACACCTCCGATACCGAACCGGGCAATTCCGGCTCACCCGTCTTCAACGATCAGTGGGAGATCGTCGCGCTTCACCACGCGGGCGGCCCGAAGAAGGACGCACAGGGC
>NZ_JBHXMY010000028.1:0-743 GCF_042720195.1 Nocardia sp. NPDC058497
TCGGGGTTTTTTCGGTGTCGGTGTGGGTGGCGCCGACGAGGGCGAGCAGGCCGTGTGGCACGCCCGCGGCGGCCGGGTCGATATGGCCGACCACCTTGTCGTCGACGGTCACCTGGGCACTGGTCACCCGCTGTAGCAGTACTCGCACAGCACCCGATCATGCCAGGCGCCGGACCAGGGTCAGGATTTGCCGAAGAACAGGATGTCGGGCCCGTACTCGGTGAGCGGGCGGTTCTCGGCGGCCTGGCGGATACCGCTGCCGGGCAGTTCGGTCACCTTGGCGAACATCTCCGCGTTGCCGAAGGCCGCGCGGACCTGGGTTTCGGAGGCGTAGTCGGCGCCGTAGTCGGCCAGCGTCGCGAAATCCAGTGGGGCCAGCGGTGCGTCG
The DNA here is from genome assembly GCF_042720195.1 of Nocardia sp. NPDC058497. Taxonomy (NCBI): domain Bacteria; kingdom Bacillati; phylum Actinomycetota; class Actinomycetes; order Mycobacteriales; family Nocardiaceae; genus Nocardia; species Nocardia sp. NPDC058497. The sequence goes on from NZ_JBHXMY010000028.1 coordinate 389, forward strand.
AGCGGCGCCTGTCCGCTCGGCCTGCCGAGTGCGGCGTACTGGGTGGCGACGCCGTTGTCGTAGAGGGACAGTTCGTAGGAGATGTTCTCGATGGTGGCGACGGTGAGCACCGGCCACTTCTCCGAGAGGCGAACGGCGAGTGGGTGGGTGCCGAGCCCGCCGATCTCCCAGTTCAGGCTCTTCACCGAAATCCAGCTGCCGGAGACCTTTTCGACGAGCACGACGTCGGCGCCGAGCTCGGTCGCCGGGTTGACGACGGGTTCCTTGACGCCCCAATGCTTTTCGTGCACCCCGGCGCACCGAGCCCCGGGCCCCGGGCGCGCGCCCGCGCGGGGGGCGCGCCCCCAGTTAGCGG
>NZ_JBHXMY010000028.1:753-12172 GCF_042720195.1 Nocardia sp. NPDC058497
TCTGAGTGCGTGACCCTCCCCCCCTCTCTCTTTCAGCCCCCCCCCGCCCACCGCTCCCGCGCCCCGCCGCGGGCGCCCGTCCGGCGCCCCCGCCGCGATGATCGCGGTGCGCACCTGTATCAGCGCGTCGGGCGCGGTGCAGCGTACGGCGATCGCGCCGTAGGTCGCCGAGATCTCCACCGGCCGCGACGGCGGCTCCGGCATCGCGCCCGCCGCCAGCGGCTTGAGCCCCACCAGTGCCAGGCGCCAGTTGATCTCGTCGATGGTCGCCAGATCGCCACCCGACTGGTACAGGATCTGCTGCTGGGTCAGCCTGCCCGCGCGCTCGAGGGTGGGCGCGCCGAGCTTGTTCAGCGCCTGGGTGGTCTTGATAGTGAGATCGAGGTCCTCGATCCTGGTCTCGCGCAGCTTGGCCGTGCTCACCGGCGAGGTGAGCTCCGAATACAGTGCGCGATAACTCGCGATCGCCTGCTTGCGCGAGCGCCCGACCATCATCGTCCGCAGCATCGTACTCAGGCTGGCCAGGTACTTGCCCGGCTGCTCCGATGTCCGCGCGTACATGGCCGCCCGGATCCGCACCGCCGACTCGGTCGCCGCCACCGCCGCCTCGTGATCGAGCCGCATCAACCACACGCCGCACTTGGACAACCCGTCGGCGCACATCGCCGACACATCCGGATAGTCCTGCGCCACTTGCCGATACGCCGAACAGGCACTGCGAATGGTGTTGGTCGCGAGCTGCCGGTGGCCGACCAGCCTCGTCGCCTGCTCGAACAGCCGCAGCGCGTCCTGCAACGCACCCGCGTACTCGTAGGAGACGTAGCCACCGACCAGCCAATGCAGCCGGATCGCCACGGCTTCCTGCGCGGGCTCCAAGGCCTCGGCCGTGCGATCACGCTCGGATGGGTTGTCCCGCGTGGTGAGCAGCGACTGGGCCAGTTCGGTGAGGGAACCGGCCAGCTTCAGGTAGTCCTCCGGCCGCTGGCTCCTGGTGCTCGCGCGGTCGGCAGCGACGCGCCGTTCGAGGCCGCTCAGGTCGGTCATGAGCAGTTCCAGAGCGACGTCAATCCTGGCCTCATCCATCGTTCGAACACAGCCGCTACCCGGCCGCTGGTGGTCGTTCGAGTTTGTCACAGATCGGCGAGGGCTGCCGGATCGTCGGCGGAACCCGGATGTTCATCCACGAGCAGGTCGGTGTTTCCGTGTGGCTGTGCATATTTCGCATAGCTCACTAGAATGCGATGCGATCGAGCCGACTGCGCGAGGGTCGTCGGTGGGGTGCTGCGAGGAGCGGTTGGCGTGGGCGATTCTCCCTATGAGGGGCTGGCGGGCAAGGCGAAGATCAAGGTCGAGACGGGGGCCGCGCTCGAGGCCGCCAAGGCGTGCAGCTCGGCGATCGAGGTCTTCAAGGGTTGCCAGAACCTGTTCGGCGCGCACGACCTCAACAACTACGACGAGAGCAAGCTCGGCGGTAGCGAGGTTTACGCGGGTCCACCGCTGAAGACGAAGTTCGCCACGGAGGCGACCCAGGCCAAGGATCTGCTCGGCCGCTACATCGACTCGCTCGAAGACCTGGTCACCATGTTCAAGGCGGCGGGTGAGTCGTATACGGATACCGATACCACCTCTGGCGCCAATATCGCCTCGCTCAAGAGCCAGCTGAAGGACGTGAAGTCCGCGCCGGGAGCGAGAGACCTCGCGGGGAATGTCAAGGACGCGGGCGAATACAAGCCGGCCAATTACGACGACGGTGACCACGACTACGACATCGGTACGCCCTCGGTGCCCAAACATGCGGGGACGGCGACGGCCGAAGCCGTCGGGGTGAGCCTTCCTGTGCGCGCGGCGGACAACATGTCCTGGCGGGACATGTACGACCTCGGGCAGCGGATCTCCTGGAGCGAGGTCGCCAATGACGCACCGATCTGGGAGGCGATGGCGCAGGCCGTGCACACCGCCGCCTACGACTTGGAGCAGAAGCTCTCGCTGATCACCAGCTCGAACTGGGAGAGCAAGGGTGGCGACGCCGCGCTCGCCGCAGTCCAGACGTTCGGTAAATCGGCGATGGTGGCCAGTGATTCCTTCACGATGATGAAGGACAATCTCGAGTACACCGCGGACTGGTTGTACGCCACCAAGGTGTGTATGCCGGTCGACAAGACGGACCACTGCGACGACGATCTCCAGGAGAACCGGGATCGGTATGAGCGCCACTACTACAACGGTGTGCGGGCGACCGAGAAGTTGTTCCCGGCGGCGGCTGAGCCGATGGCGCCGAAGGGGCCTATAGAGACGCCTAACAATAACAATAACAATAACAATAACAATAATAATAATAACGGCGGCAACAATAACGCTGGAAACAATAACGGCGGCGGAAACAATAATTCCGGCGGTGGCAATAATTCTGGTGGCGGGAACAACTCCGGTGGCGGCTCGCAGCAGACCGCGGCCAGCCAGGCCGCCCAGCAAGCCGCGCTGCAGGCTGCCCAACAGGCGGCGGGTGCGCTGCAGCAGACCGGCAACAACTCGCAGGCCGCCAACGGGCAGACCGGCTCGACCGGCCAGAACGGGTCGACCGGTTCGGTCGCCGGGTCGGGCGGTTCCAGTGGATCGAGCGGATCCGGCGACATGTCGAGCATCCTGTCCTCGGTGATGTCGGCGGTCACCGCCGCGGTGAGCTCGCTGACCCAGGCGCTGCCGTCGCTGTCCACCGCGTTGCAGCAGGTGTCCGCGGACGCCACGTCGGGCCTTCCCGATTTCACGCAGCTCGGCACGCTGCTCGAGCAGTTCCCGGATCTGTCCGAGGTGTTGTCGTCCTCGCCCGAGATCAACGAATTGATCGCCGCCAACCCCGCGCTCGCGCCGCTGGCCGAGCTGCTCGGCATCGATACCGGTAGCGCCGCGACGGAGGCCACCGCGACCGAGGCGACGGCGACCGGGGAAACGGCCACCGGCGAGGCGGACGCGTTCCCCCGTGCGTCGCTGCCCGACTTCTCCAACCTGTCGAGTCTGGACGAGGTGCTCACGCCGGTCACCGGTCTGGTCGCCGAATCGCTGGCGGGTGAAGCGCCGGTCCAGACCATCGAGGCGCCGGTCGAATCCGTCGAGGCGGGCAGTACCGGTTCCATCGCCCACGCGCGTCCGGAGGTCGAGGCGTGAGCCGTAGCTGGGAGCTCACCGACATCGAATTCCGGGTGCTGTGGCAGCGATTCATCGGCCCGCACATTCCGCGTCCGCTCACGTTCCAGACCAGGACAGCGCTGCACGAGGACTACGAGGAAGAGAAGTACCAGACCTGGCAGCGGCTGCAGCACACCGTCGACCCGATGTTGCGGTCGGTCTTCGAGGTGCTCGAGCGGCCGGAAGCGTATGTCCGGCTGCGTGGGTGGAAGGACGGCGAGCGCGATGACGCGCAGTACTGGCTGAAGGCCAGGGCGGCGCGAGCCGGCGCGAACGGCTATCTGATCAACCAGGTTCCCGGTGAAACTCCCACTCACAGTGGTGGTTACACGATCGTCGACGTCGGGCCGCACGGCCTCGCCGATGCCATCGTCGATCTGATGCCGGTCACGGGTGCCGCCAAGGGTGGCATCATCCCGCTGGTCGTCGACGGCGGCGACACCCGTGCCGAGTACGCGCCGCGGCCCTCGATGTTCTTCGAGGAGGCCGACACGTCGATCGTGCAGCGCAGCGCCGAATTCCTGGGTCGGCCCGCCGAGCGCACCGGGACCATCAACATCCTGCAGAACCAGTCGATGTTCGGCTCCCGCGGGATGCATCGCGACATCCTGGTGTGGCGTGACCTGCCCGATGACGGCCGGTATGTCATCGAGCTGCCGAGCGAGAATCCCATCGCCACACCGATGTCCAGATCCGATCTGGTCGGCAAGGTGAATTCCTCGATCGAGCGGATGATGTCGCGCGTGGAATCGCACTGGGAGGCGAACGCCTAAGCACCGGCCGTTTGCAACGGTGTCACGCGCGGTTCTTTCCGTCGTGCCAGGCTGTTGCGTACGCGAAAGAGTTGTGGTGTGCTCGAAGCCACCACTCGTGGAGGGATGAGCGCGATGACGTTCGAATACGACGCCGACAACTTCCGGACCGCGGCAGGCAAGTCGCGCAGCGTCGGCAACCAGCTCACCGGCATCATCAACACGCTGAACAGCTCGCTGAACAGCCGCGGAAACGTCTGGGGCAACGACAAACTCGGCCAGAGCTTCAACGACGGCCCCGGCGGCGACGACGGCTACGACTCCTCCTGGACCAACACCAGCGACAACGTCAAGACCATGGCCAAGTCCATGGGCGATTTCGCCGACGGCCAGACCGAGAGCGCCGACTACATCGACAAGATGGAAAAGGGCAACCGCGACGGCCTGACCTAGCCGCTCACAGCAGGCCCTGCCGGGAGAGCCGAACGGCTTCGTCGTGGTGGTCCAGCCAGTCGTTGCACGCCAGGGTCAGGATGATGGAGCGCGGCAATTGCGCCAGGACCAGGGTCGAGTCCGGTCCGCTCCAGCGCAGTTGGTCTCTGCCATCGGCGATCTCGGTGCTCGGCATGCCCAACGTCGCCAGCAGTCCCGCGGCCGTGGTGGTGTAGGTCTGCTGGACCAGCGTGCGGGTTTCGGTGGTGTCGGGGCCGATGGTGCTGACGCTGACCTGGACGCTCGACCACCCCCCTCGTCGGCGAAGACCTTTCCACTGGCCAGGCCGAGGCCGGTGTCGAGCAGGGCCCAGTCCTCCGACGTGGAGACGACGCGCCAACCGAATCGTTCTGCGATCGCGGGTATTTCGTCGAGCCGCCAGGACCAGTCCAGTGCGCGCAGGCAGCTGCCCAGAGGGTGCTCAGCTGGTCGGCGAGATCGGCTGCCTGGTCGATCGGAAGAGTTCACAACGTGTGTGATCTCCGGCCTTTCCGAAGTGCTGTGCGAGGTCGTCGGTCACTGTGTCGACCGCTGCTACTGCATCGACTGTCGGTTCAGGCCGAGGGTTCGCAGGTCGAGGTCGGGGTGGCCGGCGCGGTCTGTCCAGGCGTTGTAGACGAGTTCGGTGGGGCTGGTGATGGCGTAGCCGTCACGGAGTCCGGTGACGGCGAGTTCGGCAGCGCGGTGGCAGTCTTCGGCGGTGACCGGTGCGTCGAAGTCGACCCACCAGAGATGGCCGTTGTCCACGTCGGGCCGGTTCCAGCCGCCGGCGGTGATCGCCTGGTATCCGGCCGGGGCGGGTCGCCGGTTCTCGTCGAGGTACCGGTCACCGATCAGCTGTGCCGACAGCACGTCTTCGTCGCGGGCGAACTGCACGAATCGGCGGATGCGAGCGGGTTCGGGTTCGAAGAGGATCACCCGTGCGCCGAGCGGAAGCTTCTCGAGCTCGTCGGCCAGGCAGCCGGCAAAGGTCGACCAGCCGGGGGTCCGGGTTCGGAAGTTGGTCACCTGGCGTCGGGTATTCCGAGGCTGGGGAGGTGCATGCTGTTGCCGGTCTTCTCGACCCAGCCGCGGTAGGACAACTCGGTCGGTGCGGTGATGCCGAAACCGTCGCGGAGGCCGGTGACGGTGATCGCCGCGATTCGCCGGTATTGGTCGGAGCTGACGGGTGACGCGAATTCGGCCCACCAGTTGTCGCAGTGGTCTTGGTCAGGCTGGCGCCATCCTGCTCGGGTGATGGCTCGCCAGCCCACGTCGCCGGGACGTGATGCGGGGTCGAGCCATTCGTTGCCGGTGAGTTCGGCCAGGACCGATTCACCGGTTTTGCGGAACTGTGCGAAGCGACGAGATCCGGACGGCACCGCCTCACCGATCACGAGGACAGCGGTGTCGGGCGCGGCGTCGAGCTCGTCGGCTAGGACACGGGCGAATTCTGCCCAGTCGGTCATAGCAGGCCCTGGTTGTCGAGTTCGAGGTTGCGGTCGTCGGCGGCGAGGCGGGCATTGGTGTCCAGGTGCAGCCAGATCGACGCGGCGGAGAGGATGAGCACGACAGTGGAGTCCGGCCCCGCCCACCGGTACTGCGGGGTCGGTGCATTGACACGCGCGGTCGGCTCGCCGAGATTCGCGCTGATCGCTCGTGCGAGATCGGTGAAAGCCGCTTTTACTGCAGACTTTTCATCGGCTTCGGCATAGCCGGTCAGTTGCAGTTCGATGCGGGTGACTTCGCCGTTCTTTGCCTGGATGGTGCCGCTGCCCGGGCCGAACCCGATATCGAGCATGATCCGGCGTGGTCGGCTCGAGATGGTGTGCCAGCCGAATTGTTCGACGATGGTGGGTGCGTCGTCCAAGGTCCACGTCCAGTCGAGGCTGTGCAGCCTCCTTGCGAGGTCGGCCGCTTGGTCGGTCGGCATTGTCCGCCAATTGCTCATTCGCTTGCCTTCCCTGCGTGATGGTTCGGTGTGCTGGTGTGGCGGCTGCGGATCGCGAGCCCTTCCATCGGCGCCTCCAACGCGCCATCGGAGTCCCAGCGACGGCGTAGGAGGATATTGCTCCGGGTGTCGTAGCAATCTTCCCCTTTGATTCGGCCGTCGGGATAGAACTCGTACCAGCACCCGACGGGCCCGGTCGGACTATTGACGCCCTTGCGGAATTCGTGTCTGTCGCGGTACTCGATGTAGAGACCGTCGGGGTAGCCGTCGCGATAGTCCTGGACGCTGAGAAGTGTGTCGCCGGAATGATGTTCGAGCACGCCGGTGAAGGGCTTGCCCTCCTGCTGGAAGGACGTGGCGTGGTCGAGGGTGCCTTCGTATCGGACGTGGGCGGCGGGCGGTCCGGGCGTATCGACACCAACGACCGATTCGCCGGAATCTGTCCAGGAATTCTTCAGGATCTGACGACCGCTGCCGGAGAACACGTTCTGCTGCGCGAGGGTTCCGTTGTGGTGCCAGTGCAGCCACAGCCCGAACGGCCGGTTGCGAGCGGTCGTGCCGGCGTATTGGCGTGCGCCGTCACCGTGCCAGCCGAGTTCCGGGCCGTCGGAGTAACCGTCGGCGAACCATTCCAGGGCTACGACCGGTCCGCCCTCGTAGAAGTATCGGACTGTTTGACCTGTGAAGGGGTGGCCGTCGAACAGCAGACGACCGTCGGTGGGGTCCTCGGACAGGGCGGGACTTGTCCGCTCGACGGCGCTGTCCAGCAGCGGTTTCGCGATCGCGGCCGCATCGAAATCCTCGGTCAGGGTGCCTGCTTCGTCCCACCGTTTCCGATAGCGGAGGTTTCCCGAGAAGTCGAACGTGTCGTGCTGAACGAGTCCGCCGCTCTCGTTCCAATACTCCCAGTCGAGAACATGGCGGCCGTGGTCGTAGCTCCCGGAGTATTTCTTGGTGTCGTCCGGGTGCCAGCCGTCTGCTTGCCCGTGGAGGTATCCGTCGACGTAGGTCAGGGATTCGACCTCGGTCTGGTCAGGAAGCAGCGTTGACACCTGCCCACTGAACGGAACTCCGTTGTAGTAGGCGCGCCCGTCATCCATGACCAGGTCTGGATCACTACTGTCGATGAAGAGCACGGGACTATCCTTCCGGTTGAACCGCGGTCAGAAGTACGACAGGAACGCCGCGTCGAAGTCGGGGTCGCGGGTGTCGAACTGCTGGGGGACGTAGTCGAAGGAGCGCACTCGCTCGATGAACTCGGCGGGCAGGGCGAGGGGCTGTTCGGCGAGGTACTTCAGGGAATCCTCGCGCCAGATCCAGACGCCGTCGGAGTACAGGGAGGGGCCGCCCTCGATATCGGTGCCCTCGGCGAACAGGTCGGGCGCTTCGCCCATGACGTCGAAGATGGCGCGGACCTTGCGCATGTAGTTCAGGATCTGGTCGCGGTCGTCCTCGACGGTGCCGGTGGGCGCGTCGTGTACCGAGGGCAGCTCGTCGTGCGTGCCTTCATACATTTCGCGGTACATGGCCACCGGCTTCAATTCCATGACCTCGATCCTTCGCGTGCTCCGCGTGGTCGTCAAGTTCGCCGACGTGGTCCGCCGGTCCGACGGCGGTGAGCATCTTTGCGGCCGTTTGCCGTTCACGTTGCGGTCACCGCGGATTCGCCGATGACTGTCACTCTGTTGCGCAGGCGAACGAGTTGTGGTGTGCTCGACACGGCACCACTGCGGAGGGATGAGGGGCGATGGCAGCGTTCACGGACTCGAGCTGGTGACGTAGCCCTCCATGATCGAACTGCCGTCCGGGCTGCACTGGCTCTCGATTCTCGCTGGCATGGAGTGGCCAGAGGGCAATGAAGACGAGATGTGGGCCATGGCCGAGGACTGGCGCGCGGCCGCCGACAGTCTGCGTGGTCTCGTCGACGACATCGATGCCGCCAAAGACGCTGCGTTCAAGGCGTATCCGCAGGGCGAGGGCGTCGACGACATGCTCAAGGCCTTCGAGGGGATGGCCCGCGGCGACCAGTCGGTGACCAAACTGGCCGAATTGTTCGACATCCTCGGTGATTCGGTGTACCAGACCGGCACCGAGATCGAATACACCAAGATCATGTTCCTGTCCTCGCTGGGCTTGCTGGCGCTGGAAATCGCTGCGGCGTGGGTGTTTCCGCCGACGGCGCCCGCGGTGCAGGCGTTGGCGGTCACCGCGACCCGCCTAGTGGCGCGGACGATCTTCGGCCGCGTGCTCGCGGCGATCCTGCGTCACGGCGCGAAGGCGGTGATCACCCGCGTCCTGAAGTTCGTCGGCCAGCACGTGGCGATCGACACCGCGCTCGGCACCCTCCAGGAACTCGGCGTCCAGCAGTGGCAGGTGGATCAGGGTCACCGCAAGGAGGTCGACTGGAACCAGGTCAAGGCGGCCGCGGTCAGTTCGGCCGCGGGTGGTCTGGCGGCCGGTCCGTTCGGCAACTTCCTCGGCAAGAGGCTCGGCGACGGAATGTCGCCCTGGCTCAAGGGCGCGATCACCGGCACCGGCGCCGGCCTGGTCGGCGCGGGCGGCGGCATGCTCGGCCAGTTCGGCTACGAGGGGTTCACCCAGGGCTGGGACAAGGCCTGGGACAACCTGCAGACCGCGGCGTCGGACCCGCTGATGTGGAGTGCGGGTGCCAGCAACGGCGGGCTGTCGGGGTTGAACAAGGCCGGGGCGAATGCCGCGTGGTCCAAGATGAATCCGGGCCTGTTCGAGCGGCCCAGCTTCAGCTCGCAGATCCGTGATGCCATGGGCCCCGGCTACGACCTCGGAACGTTCGGGCAGAGTGACGGCGCGGGTGGCGACGGGTCGTCCAACCGTCCCGGTGCGGGGGAGAACCGGGCCGGAGCGGATGACGACGGCGCGACCGGTGTCGGCGGCGGCGACGACGGCGTGCGCGCGGGCGCTGGTGACGACACCATGGGCGGCGAAGGCTCGGGTGAGTCGCGGGCCGGTGCCGGTGACGACAGTACGTCGATGCGGCCCGCCGGCAGTACGCAGTCGCCGGAAGCTGAAGCGCAAGGTCCGACGAATTCCGATGAGGGACGGGCGAATCAGCAGTCCGGCGATGATCGGCAGACCACATCCGAGGGTGGCGGTACCGGTGCTGGGCGGCAGGATGCCAAGCCCGAGGTCCAGACCGGCGAATCGCAAGCCGGGGACGGCGGACGACAGGAGGGTGGCGCCCGCGCAGAAGGGGAAAACCCTGCGGCACAAACGGATTCCGGACAGGACACGTCGCGGGCAGGCGAGGCCGAACAGACCGACGGTGCGAGCCTCAACGAAGGGACGCGCACCGACGCGCAGTCGGGCGGCCAGCCGGTCACGCAGGTCAACGACACCCAGACGGCCAACCGGGACACGACAACGCAGACGACCGGTGCGCCGATCGGCGCGGGTGTGGCAGGTGCCGGGCCCGCGGCGACGGCGGGACCGTCGCCCGGCGCGACCGGGCAGGCGCCGGTCACCGGGCAGGCGGCGACGCCGACAACCAGTCAGCCCGCTGCGACGCCGACCCAATCACCCACGGCGCCAGCACAATCCACCCCTGGCCAGCAGTCGACCCCGGGTCAGCAGTCGACGCCGAACCAGGGATCGCAGCCCGCGGCGCGTCCCGGTTCACCGGAAGTTCGGTCCGGCATATCGGACGGGATGCAAGCTGGATCCGATATCCGTTCCGGCGCACCGGAAGTCAGGACCGACAGCCCGGCAGTCGACGAGTCCGGGGCGGTCGATCCGAAGGGCACCGCCGAGGATTCCGGTGCGCCGACGAGCCGTCCCGATGGTGAAAGCCGGGCCGGCGTAGGTGAACAGCGCGGAGCGGGTCTCGCCGAGTCGCCCTTGCGGGGATTGCAGGCCGCGCCCGGCGAGGCGCCGCCGGTGCGCTCCGGCGAGTCCGAGGTCACCGCCGAACCGGTTCGCTCGCGGGATTCCGAAGTCAGGGTCGAGGCCGATCCGCTGGCTGAGGTTCCGCCGGTGATGCCGATCGTCGGTGCCGACCCGGGTGCGAGCCCGGCGCGGCCGGGACCGGAGACGAATCGCCCGAGTCGGCCGGGTGTCGACGACACCTCCGGGCCGCGTGATCGCGCCGACGGCGACGATCGTAGGCAGCCGCAGCCCGACGATAACGGCCCCGTCTACGACACCCGCCTGCCCAACGGGCAGGGCGTCGTCCACCACCCCACGGGGACGGCGATCGGCGAGGACGCGCGCACCCATCGCGTCAGCCAGAACGTGCGCAACGACGGCGCCCACGACGTGGTCGTGCACGGGCGCCGCGATGGCTCGGTGACGCCGAGCAACGGCGACGCGGTCCACCCGCAGGACATCGTCGACGCGATCCGCAGCAACCCGAACTATGTGCCGGGCACCCCCATTCGCTTGCTCTCGTGCCATGCGGGCAATGCCAACGGCTGGGCCCAGTACATCGCCGACCAGCTCGGCGTGGACGTCACCGCGCCGACCGACCGGGTCGGTGTGCGGCAGGAACCCGGCTCTGATCCGGTGATCGACCGTGGCGGCAAGTGGCGCACCTTCAGCCCGTATTCTGCGACCACACCCAGCGAAACTCCTTCGCTCAAACCGGATTCCGATCCGAACGATCCGCTCGACACGCTCGACACGCTCGACGGCGACAGTCCGCCGCGCGATCGCGAACTCGTCGACTTCATGAGCGACGAGGATCCGCCGACCCGCCCGGCCGCGATGTCGTTCCTGACACCCGAAATCGGCACCGCCAACGCACCGTTCAGCCGGACGCCCGGCGTCGACGCACATCTGCTCGGCGTGCTCGATCCGAACGACCCGATGGTGCAGACCGCGGGCAAGCCGCGCCGGATCACCCATGTCGGCGGGGAACCGATCGACGAGTTCTCCCACCGGCTCAGCGAGGAGCGCGGCCGGGCCTTCGTCGACGCGTCCATGCAGGACGCGGCCCTGGTCGCCGCAAAACCACCCCCAAACACCCCCACCCGATCTCGTATAAACAAAAACAAACCCACCCCACACGAAATACTCTCGGGTTTTGGGG
>NZ_JBHXMY010000028.1:12182-23124 GCF_042720195.1 Nocardia sp. NPDC058497
GGTCGCCGAATACGAGCAGCACAATGCCCAGCAGAAGGGGCTGGAAGCCGAGAAGGCCGCGGCGGGCCGTGGGGTTCGCGATGCCAACATCAAGCTCAAGGAGGCACAGAACGCGCGCGACCTCGGTGCCGAGAACGGCGACGAGCTGGTGCGTGCCGCGGAGGAGGGGCTGAAGGACGCCAAGGCCGAGGCCAAGGCGGCTAAGGAGGCGCTCGACAACTTCATCGCCGCCGACAAGGCCGAAGCCGACGCGGGCAAATCGCCCGCCAAGCGACTGGAGAAGGCCGAGGCCAACCGGCTGCCCGCCGCCCGGCGCGGCCATGTCTCGTCCATCACCATCGACCGCCTCACCGGTCGCGTGTACGAGGCCGCCAACGGCACCTCCGACCAGCGCATCCACCCGTCCGAGCTGCATCCGACGTTGCACGACAACGTCTCCCAGTACCAGGACCCCACCGACGTCTACCACAACGGCGGCGACCCGAGGTTCTTCCCGCACACGGACAACCCGCTCGGGCACGCCGAGATCCGCGGCACCAACGCCGCCCTGCACGACCGGGAACTGTTCAACCAGCAGCGCGACCCCAGCGATCAGCTGCCGACCGACTTCGACGGCCTGGCCTCCATCCTCAACTCGCCCTACGTGCCCAGCCGCGACGCCGAAGCGCCCTGCTGCGCCAACTGCACCCGGGTGGTGCAGGGCACCGAGAGCACCGCGGGCCACATCATCGACGAAGGCGCTCCGCGCGTCGACCCGATCCGCCACGTCGACATCGAACGGGCCGCCCGCGACGGCAACATCATCGAGCCACGGCTCGTGTCGCCCGAGTATCCCGACACCGATTTCATGGGCGACGACGACGATGTCGCGAGCCCGGATCGCGGGTCCGATGATCCGGTGCCGCCGGGGATGGTGCGTGGAGACGACGGGTTGTTGCGCAGGCCCGGCGATCGGCTGGACAGTTATCGGGATCTGGATGGGACCTGGCATCACGTCGACGACCCGGCGGGGACCAAGCGCGACGTGAAGTTCGGCCTGCACGGGCCGGGCGGGGCTTTCGTCAATGACCACCTGAGTAAAGCCGACTACCTGTACGACGCGATGAAGGGCGACTCGGAGCCCCACGAGATCAAGGATGCGGACCGGGCCGCTGAGCTGGAAGCCGCATCCGAGCGGCGCCTCGAACTGCAGACCGAACGCGACGGCGTTCGCGACGAGCTCAAGACGCTCATGGCCGAGTTCGATATCGAGAAGACGAATGAACTCGCGCCCAAACGCCTTTTCGAGACGCTCCAGCAGCTGCGAGAGGAAATCCACGCCGATACCTCGCTGAGTCCGGATGAACTGGCCGACAGGCTCGATCTGCTCGGCGACCTGGAAGACACCGCCACCGATTACAACAACCTCGGTCGCGAGATGGTCGAGGTGTCCAAGAAACTCGGCGAAGTAGCGGGGATCGACTTCGCGCTCGATCCGGACGCCAGGCCGCGCGCTGTGCTGTTGACGCCCTTCGAAGGGGCCTTCGACGGTGCCGGCGTCGTCGATATCGCCGCATACGTCCCGCGCCCCGACGCGGACTCGGCGCCCACGCTCCTCGTCGTGGAGGCCAAGGGCGTCGGATCGGTCCTCGGTGGCTCCAAAATCGCACAGGCGGAACAGGGTTCGCCGGAATACCTGCGGCGCACCGTGGACATGGACCGAAATCTCGCGCTGATCCTCAACGAGACGCCCGAGCAGATGCTGGCGCGGGGCATCGACCCCGACAGCCCGGAGGGTCGCGCGCTCACCGACGCCGTCGCCGACCTGCGCTCGGCGATGGAAGACGGCACCCTGCAGGTGGAGTACCGCCTGGTGCACACCGCGGCCGACGGCACCGTAACCGTCACCGAACTGCTGCTCCAGCGCGACGGTGTCGATGTGCTCGCCGACGTGCCGTTGCCCTTCGGCACCGATCCGAACTCGCTGGACCGGAGCGCGGACGACGACACGATGGACTTCATGGGCGACGATGACGACGTCGGTGACCCGCCGCCCACTGAATCGCCGGACCAGTCTGATCTGCCGGAGGCGGCGACGCAGCCACCACACGACGGTGTGGGCGATACACGACCGGCGATGTCGAAGATCGAGGCGATTCCGGGATCCGATGATCGACCCGTCGCTGACGCTCATCTGCTCGGCCGGCTCACGGGCGACATCGTCAAGGACGCTGATGGGAACATCGTCAAGGTCGATGGCCAGTACATCGACGACCTGGCGGCCAGAATCGCTCATGAGCGGATGCCTGCCTACCAGGACGTCGTCGACAACTTCAAGGAGACGAAACCCGCCGAGGTCGACAAATCCCGCGCGGAGCTGAAGGCGATCAAGGATCTCAGGACGGAGCTGCAGAACGAACGCAAGGAGATAAAGCGGCAGATCAGAGCGGCTACGCCGGAAGAAGAGACTTCGCTGCGCAACCGGCTCGAATCGATCCAGTCGCAGCTCGAGGAATTGAACGCGCGGCAAGAAACGGCGAAAGCGGAGTTCACCAGAGCCGAACAGCGCAAGGACCCGGTCGGTCCGGTCATCGCCATCACCATCGATCGCGTCAACGGCATGGTGTACGAAGCTGCGAACGGAACCAAGGACTCCGCGCTGTCGGTGGACGCCCTGCACGAAAGGCTGAAGGAGAATCTCGCAGCCACAGGTCAGGGCCTCGACGACCTCCGGGCAGGAAAACGAGAAGAGGGTGCTTTCCCGCACGGCGATGACCCGCTACGCCATGCCGAAGTGCGCACGACAAACGCTGCGCTCCATTACCGCGACAGTCAGGGTGAGCCCACGGATCGCGCGGCGATGGCCTCACTGGTGCACGCTCCGAAGAACATCGAAACCGGCAAGGGCGCGCCCTGCTGTGCGAACTGCACGAGGGTGGTGGCCGGTACGGAGAGCGCTGAAGGCTACAACACCGACCACGTGGATGGCGCCGGGGTACAGGACGGCAAGCACGAACGGCGGGCCGACCTCGAAGGCCAGACGAACCCCGATGGCACGCCCCGCAAACCACGGTTGGTCACCTGGAAAGGTGCACCACGTGTCGACGACTCGATCGGTGCGGACCCGGATGGGAATCGGGCGCCGATCGACTGGGCTGGCGATGAGGACGCCGAAACACACAACCGCAAACCGGATTTCGCTGATCCAGAACCCGAGACCACGCAGCGGGAGGTGCGCGTCGAACTCGGTGACAACGGGGAGGTCGTCGCGCTGCATATCCAGTTGGCCGATGGCCAGTGGGTGGTCGCGCGGACCGACGGTGACGAGGCCACGCAGAATGTGCCCGCGCGCAATGACGCCGATATTCCCGAAGTCGACAACCGGAATGTCCTGCGGAAGCTGGTCGATGATCTCAACGCCGGATATCAGGGGCTCAATCTCAAGTACGTGTCCGGATCCGGTCTCGATCATCGCGGGCAGACCGCCATTCGCGACGGTGTGACCGGTGGGGCGCAGCTGATCTCCGATCCGGCGCCGACACCGGTGCAGCCCGCGCCGCCGCCTGTCGACGGTCCGGTGATCGGCGCCCCGGCGCCTGGGCCGGGCGACCCCGCACTGAATGTGGCGCGGATCGGCAGGGAGGGGCTCACCTGGTATCACAACCGCGAGCACATTCCGATCTTCGGTCCGGTGCTCGGCAGGCAGGCGGATGTCGCCGGGAGCTATCAGCCGGTGTATTTCCCGGACGGTACCGAATATCGGCCGTGGATCACCGATGCCGACCCGAACGACGTGCGCGAGACCGTGGTCAGCGAGTTGCGGGCGAACCGGATGGAGGCCGACGAGGCGCGCGACATCCTGAAGGAGCTCTTCGACAACGCGCGGGATGCGCGGCTGCGGCAGGACCTGATCGACGATCTGGAATTCAACGGGCTCGTCGACACCGACGAGGCGCGGGCGATGGAGGACACGCCCATCCCGCCCGCCGAGGCGAAGTCGGAGCAGCAGGGTCCACCGCCCGAGGGCGAGACGCTGACCGAGATGGCCGAGCGGCTCGGCATCGTCCTCGACGGCGAGGGGCCGCAGGATGTACGCCGGGCGATCGACCTGCAGAGCCACCGGCTGCTGCGCGAGATCGGCGCGATCGAGGGCCTGGCCGACGCGGCCCGCCGCGCCGACGAGGAACAGACCCGCCCGTACCGGCGCGCGGACCATCCCGCCGACCCGGCCCCCGCGCCCGACGACCGGACGCTGGACGGACCGGACCGGCTGCGCGAGGTCGAGTCGGACGAGCCTCGTGACGACGATGACGGCTACTACTACGACGACGAGCTGGGCGGCGCCGAGCCGCGGAGTCACTGGGGTGACACGAGCGCCCCACGCCCCGTGCCGTTCTCGCGGGAGGTCAGCTTCCTCGACAAGGACCCGCTCGGCCGGTTCCTGCGGGACCTGATCGTCGCCTTCGAAGGCGTCACCTCGCTGCGCGACTACGACCGGGTCGGCAACGGCGCGGACCGGCTGCCCGAATGGGCCAGCTTCTCCGACGATCGGGAACCGGGCCGCGACGAGGCGCGGGCGCGCGAGTTCTTCGAACACGCGCTGCGTCGCGACCAGCTGCGGGACGAATTGTCCGGCTGGGCGGCGATGTTCGGCCGCGACCTGAGCGATCTGTCGGGCGACCGGATGGATCCGACGCTCAACGAGCTGCGTGACGCGGCGCGGCAGCGGGCGCGGAACCTGGCCGATTTCATCGCCGCCGCGCAGCCGATCCTGCAGGGAGACAGCGCCGAACCGGTCGGCAAGTCCTACGGTGACCAGGTCGCGCGGGTGCCCGATGCCGACGGCGGGCCGGACCGGCTGCTCGTGGTGGACGGGCCGCTCGACCGCGAGGAGGCGCTGGCTCGCGCGCTGCGCGACAACCCGGAGCTCGCGCTCGACATCGACAACGGGGTCCTTCGGCCCGACTTCCGCGCGGTGCACGCCGACGGCGCGGGCAGGCAGTTCCTCGACCCGGTGGCGACACCGGAGGTGCAGCACATCCGCCGCACGGTAGACGGCGCCGAACTGCAGGTGACGATGATGCGCGGCGAGGACGGCCAGTGGCGGCCGGTCCAGCCGACGCCGGAACCGCCGCCCGCTCCGCGCGATCGCGCCGACATGGTGCGCGAGATCGTCGACCTGGCACGGGAACTGAACCTCGGCCCGGCCGCGCTGCACCCGGACAACATCGATGCCACCATCCGCGCGCTCCACCTGGACAACGCGGTACGCGCCGGGCAGACCGAGGCGCTGTCCGACTACGCCCGCACGATGGCCGACATCGAGACGTTCCACCTGATCGGCGACGCGCGTGGTCAGCTGGCTTCGCGGCTCGGCATCCCGGAGGGCGAACTCACGCCGAGGCGGATCGCCGAGGCGCTGGTGGATCCGAAGCAGCGGCGCGGTAAGCGTCAGCAGCAGTTCGAGGATCTGCTCGACGGGCAGCAGCGTGACCCGAGCAAGACCGCCGGGTACTCCCAGCAACTGCGCAATGTCGACGAGGCTGTGGTCAAGGCGGCGCAGGAAGCGCTGATCAAGGCGCTGAGCCCGGGGAATCCGGAGGCGCTGCGGCCGAAAGTCAGCAAGACCGACCCGGTCACGGGCCGGTCGAAGGTCGGCCCGGCCGACAGCGGCATCGACCCGGCCAAGCTGCGCAAGCTCGTCACCCGGCTGAACCGGCTCGGCGCGGGCGACCACGTGCGGAACGCGCTGGCCACCTACGCCGACGCGTTGATGCGCGTCGACCCGTACACCGACCACCCCGTGGGCACCAGAGCGCCCGACCCGCGCACCACCGGCGACCCGCACATCTACGACCGCGACGCCATCCACGGCCTGCGCGATGTGGTCGGCGCCGCCGAGTCCGGCGCCAACCCGGTCGATTTCGCCGCCCAGGTCGCCGACAATGTCGCCCGCTCCTACGGCTCCGAGGAGTCGGCCGGACCGAATGATCCACGGCCGCAGCCGAATCGCGATTGGGCGCGGTTGGTCGGAGTCGACGTCTCCACCGCCGACGACGCGAAGTTCGCCGAGATCTACGAGGCCTACCGCGACGGCAAGATCGAGAAGCACGAGGGCCTGAGCCCGGAGAAGCTGGCCGCCGAGATCGCGGCCATCCGCGAGGAGATCCGCCTCAGGACCGAACAGCTCGAGCAGCTGAAGGCGCTCACCGACGAGTTCTACCGGCCGGTGGCCGACCTGCCACCCGCCGACGGCGCTCCGGCCAGGGAACACCCGGGCTCGCGGCCCGAGGAGCTGCCCGAGGGGCGGCGTGGGTTGCCCGCCGGGCCGGATGGCGAGCCGAACGGTGGCCCGCGACCCGTTGGATCGCAACCAGATTCGGTCCGACCCGATCCAGAGGTGCCGTCCGAACGCGGCCGCGACCTCGACGATCGGGCCGATGCGAAGCTCGACCAGACCATGCGCAAGCTGGACGAGGTCGCGGACGAACTGGCCGAACCGATTCCCTCGCTGGACGATCTGGTCGGACCGGGCGAGCCGGTCGATCCACTGGCGATGATCGACGACGCCGTCGAACGCCAGAACAAGCTGCACGACCAAGCCGACGAGCGCCGTGCCGACCACGCCGATGCCGCGCTGGACGACGCGCTGCGTGATCTCGATGGTGTCGAGGCGGATCTGGCAGCGTTGGAGTCCTACCTGCGTGCTCAGCGGGATTTCGAGGCCGCGCAGGCCGAGATCGCCTCCCGATTCGAGGAATTGGCCGCCCAGGACGCGCAGGCCACCGCCCAGCGCGACGAACCCGAGGCCGACTTCGCCGTGCGCGCGGCCGACCTGGCCGCGCTCGAGTCCTTCCTCGCCGCGCAGCAGAAGTTCGACGCGCTGCGCGCCGAGTTGTCCGAGGTCGTGCAGGTGCGGGCCGAGGAACTCGACGCCGACGCGCTGGCAGACGCGCAGGCGCTGGAGTCCTATCTGCGCGCACAGCAGGAATTCGATGCCGCCCGTGCGGAAATGGCGGCCCGGTTCGCCGCGGCGGTCGAACGACAGGGCGGAGCGTCGAAGCCGGACGGCGGCGACGGTGCGCCTGGCGACGGCGTCGACAGCGCCGGGGAGGCGGGTGCCTCCGTCGAGGACGGTGCACGAGGCCAGGATTCGCCAGGCCCCGACGGTTCGCGCGATGACGGAAGCTCGCGCGACGATGGCGACGACTCAGGCGATCCGCCCGCGGCGAACACCGCACCCGGCGGCCCGCCGTCCAAGCCTCCGTCCCGTCCTCCGACGGCGCCGAGCCCGGAACCCGAAGAACCGTCGAAGAATTCGTCGCCGTTCGACTTCGGCCTGCCGAAGGCGCCGGCCGAACTGGCCGTACTCGGCGACGCTGCGCCGGATCAGTCGGTTACCGACGGTGTCGACGCCGAAGACGCACCCGAACGCGCGTACCAACGCAGGGACTTCCTCAACGACGCCTACCAGTTCTTGCAGGAACTGAGCGATCTGCCGCCCTCGGCAACCGCCGACACGCCACCGCTCACCCCGGAGCAGGCCGCGCAGGTCCGCGGACTCGCCGAGGCCCTCGGACTCGGTGACGCGCTCACCGGCCAGCGTGATCCGCTCGGTGCGCTCGCCGAGATCGCCGATATGGCGCGGGCGCGCGGATTCCTCGACAGCGCACTGGATCCAGACGCCGAACTCGGCAAGCCCATGCGGTATCCGGACGACTACGAGCCGCTCGACGTCGACGAGTTGCAAGACGGTCTGGACCACTGGCGGGTCGAGGGTGATCGACAGGTGCGGGCCGAGATGGCCGAGGAACTGCGGCTGGCCGGACTCGACGATGACGCACGCCCCTCGCTCGGCACCGAACCGGAGCCGGACCCGCAGGCCACGCCGTTGCAGCCGTCCTCGATATTGCCGCCGGAAGACGGTGCGCGTCAGCCCGGCGGTCCGCGGATCGAGCCCGCGCAGCAGGCGATGGATCGCCTGGCCGCCAGGTTCGGTGTGGATCTCACCGATCCGGGTTCCCTCGATGCCGCGCGGTACCGCCAGCTGCTGCGGGCGGGTGCGGTCGAGGCGTTCGCCGCCGCGGTCCGGCACGCCGAGGCCGCCACCGATCCGCGGCAGCGGGCGCTGCGCGAGGCCATCGCTCGGCGCTGGGCCGCCCGGCTGGGACTGCCCGCCGACCCCGGTCTCGTCCGCGCCGCCGACGACATCATCCGGTTGCGCTCAGGGATGACGCGCGACGCCGGAGATATGGCGCATCTGTATCAGATGGTGCGCAACGAGCTCGACGACCGCGTGCTGTCGATGGACGTCGACGGCGACAAGATGCTGGTACGGCTGGTGACCGACGGGCCCGACGCCTGTCATCTCGAACCCCTCGCGCGCATCGAACCGAAGCCGTTCAGGCCGACCGTGGACAACGCGGTCGAGGTGCCGCCGAAGAAGAACTGGCTGCGCAAGCTCTGGGATCGCCTCGTCAATCGTGGCTATTACGGAGAGAACCCGAAGTATCCGTCGGGTTCGAGTATCGATGGTGCCGGTCAGTCGATGCTCGGACACAGCGCCGGGCTGCCACTGACTACAGTGAAGGATTCGACGCCCAACGCGCCCGGCGGCGAGTACGACCAGCTGCAGATCAAGTTCAACCCGGTGCGCATCCTCAAAGAGGGCGTCGAGATGTGGCGCAAGCGCGAGCTGGTGCCGATTCTCAAGCACCTGTCGTCGCGGATCGCCGATCAAGCGGGCGAGTTCCTGCCGCTGCGCAATCTCGACGGTTCCGAGTACAAGCCGTGGATCTCCGACGCCGACCCGGAGCTGCGTCGCCAGATCGAACAGGAACTGCGCGATGCCGGGCTCGAGCACCTGCTCGAACCGGAAAGTCTGACGCCCGAGGAACTGGCGGCCAGGCAGGCGACGGAACTGCCGGAAACCGGTGAGTCGCAACAGCTCCCCGCTGAATCCGAGCAGGCTCCCGAACCGGCCGAACCGCTGCCGCCGTGGCTGCGGGACGTGGTCGACGCGGTCAACCAGCGCATCGCCGATGCCACGGTGCTCGACGCGCTCGCCGGTGAACTCGGTATGCGGATCACCGATTTCAGCGAAGAGGGTCTGCGCACCGCGCTCGCCGAGGCGAAGTACCGGTTGTTGCGCCGCGACGGTGTGATCCAGGCGCTGGAGGCCGCGGCGCGGTTCTTCAACGCCGAACACGCGGATATTCCGTTCCGGCCCGCCGATTTCTTCAGCAAGGATCCGCTGGGCGCCTACCTCAAGGAAGTCGTCGCGGCCAGGGGCGGCCGGTTCAGCTCCGACATGCTGAATTGGCGCGGAGTGAACAACGGCGGCGAATGGGTCGACATCTGGCCCACGCTGAGTGACGACGGTGGCTCGCAGACCATCCACGCCGAGGACGCGCGCAAGATCTTCGACGACGCCCTGCGCCGCGCGGGGCTGCGTGATGAACGGTCCACCTGGGCGCATCTCGCCGGCGCCGATCTCGCGGCGCTGGTCACGAACCTCGACGCCGAGATCGCGAAGCTGCGGGATCATCTCGACGGCAATGTCGGGGTGCTCGATGAATTCGCCCGGCGGATAGCCGATTTCGCCGACAGCGACACCGGTGACCGGCTCGTTCTCGATCCCGAGCGTGGCACGATCGCGATCGTCGACACCGGGGCGGGACACGAAACCGCGCTGGCGCGGGCGCTCGCCGAGGCCGACGCGGACTTCATCGACCGGCTCAACCGTGGTGAGGTCGACATCCAGATCAGGATCGTCGGGGTCGATGACCAAGGGCGCGTGCGCGTCATGGAGGTCGACGCGCCGCATGTGCGCCACCTGCGTGGTGAGCTGGACGGTCGCACCGTCGACGCGACCATGGTTCGCGACGGCACCGGTCCGTGGCGGCTGGTCGAGGTGCCCGCCCGGCACATTGCGCCGGAGACGAACCTGCCCGCCGTCGCGGATGAGGCTGTCCCGGAGCCGCGTTCGCTGGCCGAGGTACGTGCCGAGGTCGCGGAAGTGGCGCGGCGACTCGGGATCGAGGATCCGTCGAACCTGTCGCCCGAGCAGCTGCACGATCTCCTCGCCGAACTGGACCGGGCCAATCAGGTACGGGCCAGGCAGCTCGAGGGTCTGATCGACTACGCGCTCAGCGTCGACGCGGTCGACAACTTCAACGCGCTGCACAACGCACGCAGCGCGCTGGCACTGCGGTTCGGTGTCGACGCGGGCGACCTCAGCCCGCAGCTGGTCGCCGACCGCCTCGCCGATCCCGCGACCCGCGTGGAACTGCACCGTCAGCGGGCCAAGGACCTCACCGAGTACGCGAAGCTCCTGCGCGCACTCGACCCGACCGCCGTCGACGACGCGCGCGACGCGCTCGCACCGCATCTCGGGTTGGCCCGCGGTGGGCTGCCGCTGGACGCCGCCGCGCTGGCCGAGGCCCTGTCGAACCGGGCCGCGCGCGGCGATCTGGACGATCTCACCGGTCCGCTCGCCGATTACGTACGGGCACTGGCGAAGATCGACCCCTACGCCGAAGACCTGGTCTACAACCCGGACACCGACCCGCGCGCGATCGGCGACGACCCGCCGGTCCATCCGCGCGATGCCCTCGACTTCCTGCGCGAAGTGGGCGCCGACGACCTCGCCGACCGGTCGCCCCTGCCGGCCGTGCCGGCGGACGCCGTCCCCGGACCCAGCCGCGACCACGCCCGCCTGCTCGGCGCCGACCTCACCGACGCCGACGACGAGAAGATCGCGAAGGTCTACGACTGGTTCCGCGACGGCCGCATCGACAAGCACGAACGCCTCACTCTGGACAAGCTCGCCGCGGTGCACGAGCAGATCCGCGACGAGATCCGCGGGCGGGCCGCCGATATCGCTCGTTGGCGCGCGCTCTTCAACGAGCCGTGAGTGACCCAGGCCCGGATACGCGGGGCGGGCACGCCCCCCCGGGGGGCC
>NZ_JBHXMY010000029.1:0-995 GCF_042720195.1 Nocardia sp. NPDC058497
AATCCGGGGGTGGGGGGCGCGGTTTGGTCTATCCCCCAGTGGTGGGGCCCCGCCGGGGCCCCCCCCCCCCGGCGGGGCCCCCCCCCCGCGCCAGACAGAACCGGTTCACGTGGCCCTGGACCACCCACCGCAGCGCGATGATCCACTGCGGCCGGTAGAGCACCCGTAGGCGCTCGGCCAGCTCGGGCGCCACCACCTCACCGAACAGCAGTTCGCGTTCGGTGAGGGCGGCCTCGGCAGCCTTCATAGCCGCGTCGTGCGCCGCGAGATGGTCGTAGCGGCCCATGGCGTCGAGCACCACGGGCATCTCGTCGAACTGCAGCTTCTCCAGGAGGAACTGCATGTCGTCGAGCGAGAGCACGACGGCCTCGAGCAGTGAACCCCCGCCGCCCCCGCCGAGAACCGTCACTTGGCCGTTCCGGCGAGGTCGGCGCCGATCACGCCTTCGGCGGTGTAGCGGCCGTCGGTGAAGGCCTCGTTCGACTGGCCGTAGTCGATGGCGTCGTGCTCGTCGTCGTCCTCGCCGTTGGCCCGGTTGCCGAGCAGCGGGTTGGCGCCGGTGCCGGTGTTGCGCACGGGCGCGCTGTCGACGCGGGAGACGACCGACTCGCTGACCGGAGCGGCCGCGGGCGCGCTCGCGGCCGGAGCACCCCAGCCCTCGGGCATCTTGAGCTGGCCAGGGGCGAGCGAGACACCGCCGAGGCCGGCCGCCGAGGTGGCCACGCCCGCCGCGGCACCCGCAGCGCCGACGCCCGCCATGGCGGGAATCGCGGCGGTGGCCGCCGGCATGGTCGCCGTGGTGGCGGCCGAGATGGCGGAGGCGCCGAGGTTGCCGACCGTGCCGACACCACTGCTGACGACACCACCGGCGACATTGGCCGCCTGGGTGGCCGCGCTGACGACACCGGGGTTGGTGACGAAGGCCTGCGCCGCGGCGACCGCGGTGGCCACCGGGTCGCCGCCGAAGGCGCCCGGCGCCGCGGGGCCCGCCCCGC
>NZ_JBHXMY010000029.1:1005-23102 GCF_042720195.1 Nocardia sp. NPDC058497
CTCGGAGATGTTTATCCGACGCCGAAGTCGCCCTGCGCCGCGGTGCCCGCACCGCTGGCGATCGTCGGCGGCATCGAGAACTCGCCGGGCGTGGTGACGGTGGCGGTGGTGGCGGCCTCGTAGGTCTCCATCACCAGCGCGGCGCGGATGTCCATGGCGTGGCGCGCGACCTCGGCGGCCTCGAACGCGCCGGAGACGACGCCGGGCGGGTTGGCCGACGCGGCGACCGCGGTGTTGGTCGCGGCGATCTCGGGCAGGCTCGGCATCGCGATCGAGGCCACGGTGTAGGCGGTGGCGTTGGCCGTGGCCTTGGCGCTCATCGCCGCGGCCATGATGCCCTGCTGACCCGCCCAGGCGCCGAAGGGCGCCAGCTTGGCGAGCACGGCCATGCCGTTGACGCCCTGCAGGCCGACCCCGATCTCGGCGATCACGCGCGTCACGGTGAAGGTGGCATCGCCCCACGCGGCGGCCAGCGTGCCCCACGACGTGGCCGCGGCCGAGATCGGAATCGCGTGTGCGCCCGCGTTGAGCGTGGTCGAGTTGACTTCTGCCATGCGCGGCAGCCAGAAGACCCCGGTGATCCCTGCGGTCATGCTTGTTTCTCCCCTGAATGAATGATCGTCGACGGATCGGGTACGACTAGATCTGGATCGCGGTGATCGCCGCGCCCTGGGCGATGTCTTCGCCGATGTTGGTGACCAGCTGCGAGCGCAGGGTCGCGGCCGCGTGGTGCAGCTCGAGGATGCCCTGGGCGACCGAGCTGTCGTGCGTGGCGGCGGCCCGGTTGAAGTGCGACGCCGCGAGCAGCGACACCTCTTCGGCTCCCGAGGGGAGCACGTGCGTGGTTGGCCCGGCCAGGCCTGCGGCCACGGCGAGCCGCTCGGCGAGCAGATCCAGCTCGGCGGCTGCGGCGAGGACGATTTCAGGTGTGACGAGAACGTGTCCGACCATGACCCGACTCCTTCTGGTGGCGACTAACGGGAACCACGAGAATTCCCCCTACGAGTGATAGGACGCGAGAGCGGGTCGTTCGGTTCCATCGAATCCCCACCCATTTTTCGCTAGCCCCATCCCAACTCATGCAACCGGTCGTCGTCAATCCCGAAATAGTGTGCTATTTCATGGATCACGGTGATCGCTACTTCCTCGACCACCTCGTCGTCGGTGTTGCAGATGTCGAGAATAGCCTCTCGATAGATGGTCACGGTATCCGGAAGCGAACCGGCGTAGTAGCTGTCGCGATCGGTCAGCGCGATCCCGTGATACAGCCCGAGCAGCGAGGGTTCCTCGTCGTTCCTCGCCTCGACCAGCACCACGACATTGTCGATGCCCCGGCCCCGCTGGGGGGGGATCTGGGCGCGCGCGCCGCCCACCCGCCCCCCGACCCGCTCCGGCGACATCCTGGCCGGCCCGGTCCCCGCGGTTTCGGCGGGGGCGGCCGGGGTGCGGCGCCGGGCAGCGGCGCCGGGGTGGAGCGGCCGGTGTTCGGCGGCGGCACCGGTGCCTGCCCGTCGATCAGGATCTCGCCGCGCGCCGAACCGACGATCGGCGCGAAACCCTCACGGTCGGCGCCCTTTCCGAGCCAGCAATCCAGTTTGTGACTACCGGCGAGCCAACTGGTCGGTTCCAGATAGTCGAAGAACAGCGTCAGCGTCTTGTTCCGAATGGCGTCCGGGCTGGCGAGATAGTCGGTGGAGAGCCGGTTGCATTCGGCCTCGACGAACTTGTCCTGATCGGCTTCCGACGGCGGCCCGCCGGTGAAGTTGGCCGCCAGGTCGACGGTGCCGACGATCTCGACCGCGTGCGGCTGCGCGCAGTCGACCGGATCGGTCGGCAGGTTCTGGTTGATACCGAGGCAGGTGCCGGTCGCGTGCACCTTCGACTGGTCCGAACCCGCGATGCTGCCCGTCGCGGCCGGGCTCGCCGAGGTGCCCGCCACCTGCAGGCCGCAGCGCAGCGTCCGGTCGCCGTGCTGCCAGCCCGCCGGGCTCGGCGACATCACGTTGACCATGTACCGCCCGCGCGGATCGAAGCGCCCGCCCAGGTACCGCTGCACCGCAGGGACGCAGTGCTCGTCCCTGAGCTCGGTCATCCGCAGCGAGTCGGGGTGCCTGGTGCCGCCCGCGAACTCGCGGCCGGGGTAGGCGCTGAGGTCGACGACCCCGGCCACCTCGAACAGGTGCTTGTCCTCGCAGTTCACCTTCACCAGGTCGCTGCGGTCGGCCTTGGTCCAGCTCAGGCAGTCGCCCTCGTTCGCGCTGCTGAACTCCTTGTCCCTGACCACGGGCGCCGACCCGGGCTGATGCGCCTCCAAGCCCGTGTCGTTCTCGAAGCCGGTGACCACCATGGTGACCATCGCCGCGATCACCGCGCCCAGCGCGCCGATCAGCAGCCCCCACCGCAGCTTGTTCGCGGACAGGTGCAGCGAATCGGCGGCACGGCGCTGCGCTCGTCCCTTGGCTGGTTCACTCCGCTGTTCAGACATCGCGGTCCATCATGGCAGCGAGGTGCTCGCCGTGCCACGGCCTTGGGCCCGGAACGTTCCGTCCCGGGCCCAGGTCGAGGTCAGCCGCGCAGGGCTGAGGCGAAGATGCCCGGCAGCCGGGTCGGCTTGCCGTCACCGTAGAACTCGGTCAGCTTGCGGCCGGTGGCCGTGCCGGTCTTGTTGCTGACGAACCACGGCGGCTTCGGCGTGGTGGTGAATTCGCCGCTCAGGATCGAGCGCGGTGCGGGCCGGAACGGGCCGCGCACCACGGTGCGTTCCACGTCGTCGAGCAGGAAGGCGTTGTGCACGACGCCGATGCCGCTCTGGATGTCGTCGAGCGTGTGGCCGGGGAAGGCGCCCCAGCTCGCGCGCGGGGTCAGGAAGGCCAGACCGGTCCAGGCGTTGAGCGCGACGGTGCCATAGCGCAGGTCCTCGATCGCGGTGTCGAGCTTGCCGCCCAGTTCCTTGATGGTCGCCGGGTGCGCGATGATGTTGGCCCCGAGCGTGCCCATCAGCTCCTCGTTGGCGAAATCGACCGCGTTGCGCAGGAACTCGTTGCCGGTGCCCGCGAGCTCGACCACGCCGAGGACGGGGGAGAAGTACTCGGTGCGCAGCAGCGGGGTATCGCTGGTCGGCAGGTTCTCGACCAGGACCCGGCCGTTGGCCCGCTCGGAACCGGGGTAGTCCGCCAGCGCGCCCTCGACCCGGCCGCCGCTGCCCGGGTAGTACGCGGGCCGTGACGGCGCGTTGTCGATCGCGGAGCGCAGCTCGGTGAGGAACTGCTCCTTGAGCGGCCAGTCCGCGCTGAGCACCACGGTCTGGGCCGCGACACAGTTGTAGCCGCCGTTGTGCAGCCGCTGGGTCGCCACATGCTCGGCCTGGAACTTCAGGTCCGCCGCCGACCAGTCGCCAGGGACGACGATGCACGGCGCGACGCCGCCCAGTTCGCTGGTGATCGGCTTGTCCAGCGCGGGCTCGCCGGTCTGCTTGCGCTGCGCGCCCTGCTCGCCGGGGCCCCACACGATCGCGTCGTGGGTGGGCGCGCCGCCGGTCATGTGCACGTGCGCGACCTGCGGGTGGGTAACCAGGTAGCCGCCCTCGGGCGCGCCACCGGTGAGGATGCGGACCGCGCCGATCGCGATGAACGGGGCGAAGATCGCCTGGAATACCGGCAGCAGCGGATCGGTGATCGGGTTGAGCTTGAGCGCGACGACCCGGTTGTTGGCGTAGAGCTCGTAGAGGGTGTCCAGCGGCGCGATCGACATGATGTTGCCCGCGCCGAGCACGGCGCCGACGCCACCGGTCGCGGCCGGGTCGAGCTGGGCGAGGCCCGCCTTGCGTCGCGCGGTCGCCGCGTCGACGCCCGGCCGCAGCCACACATCGGCGCTGAAGCCGTTGAGCAGCAGCTTGTCGTAGCCGCTGTGCGGCAGCGCGGGCACCGACAGGCGGCCGCCGGGCGCGGTACCGAACTCGACACCATCGAGCGGGCTCGCGCCACGTTCGAGCGAGGCCATCGATTCGGCCAGCGCCTGCGCGCCGGCGAGCATCGTCATCGGCCCGGACATCCACTCCTCACCGACCAGCGGGCTGTCGGCGGGCAGTTGCTTGATGGTGCAAGCGGCCGCGACCCAGGCCTCGGCATGGAGGGCGGTGAGCGCGTGCAGTTCCTCGAGCAGTTCGCGGCGGCGACGCAGATCCGTCGTGGCCCAGGTCTTCTCCCCCTGTGTGAGATCGGCGAGTGCGTTGTCGATGACGGCGGTGTCGAAAGTAGTACTCACACCGGCAACTATGCCCCTGTTCCGGCCACAAGGCATCAGCTACTAGGCTGTTTTCCTATGATCGACCTCCGATTCCTGCGCGAGAACCCGGAAGCCGTCCGAGCCTCTCAGCGGGCCCGCGGTGAGGACCCCGCTCTCGTCGACGCGCTGCTCGAAGCCGACGCCGCGCGCCGGGCCGCCGTCGCCACCGCCGACACGCTGCGTGCCGAGCACAAGGCGATGGGCAAGGTGATCGGCAAGGCGAGCAAGGAGGAGCGCCCGGCGCTGCTGGCCGCCGCCACCGACATGTCCGCGAAGGTCAAGGAAGCCGAGGTCGCCCAGAACGCGGCCGACGCCGACCTCGACGCCGCGCACCGCGCCATCTCCAATGTGGTGCAGGAGGGCGCGCCCGCCGGCGGCGAGGACGACTACATCGTGCTCGAGACGGTCGGCACCCCGCCGGAGTTCGACTTCGAGCCCAAGGATCACCTCGAGCTCGGCGAGTCGCTCGGCCTGATCGATATGGAGCGCGGCGCCAAGGTGTCGGGCTCCCGGTTCTACTTCCTCACCGGCGCGGGCGCGCTGCTGCAGCTCGGCCTGTTGCAGCTGGCCGCGCAGAAAGCCGTCGCCAACGGCTTCACCATGATGATCCCGCCGGTGCTGGTGCGCCCGGAGATCATGGCGGGCACCGGTTTCCTCGGTCAGCATTCGGCCGAGGTCTACCACCTGGCCGACGACGACCTGTACCTCGTCGGCACCTCGGAGGTGCCGCTGGCCGGCTACCACGCCGAGGAGATCCTCGACCTGAGCGCGGGCCCGAAGCGGTACGCGGGCTGGTCGTCGTGCTTCCGGCGCGAGGCCGGTAGCTACGGCAAGGACACCCGCGGCATCATCCGCGTGCACCAGTTCGACAAGGTGGAGATGTTCGTCTACACCACCCCCGAGCAGGCCGATGCCGAGCATCAGCGGTTGCTGGCGTGGGAGCGCGAGATGCTGGCCGCCATCGATGTGCCCTACCGGGTGATCGATGTGGCCGCGGGCGATCTGGGCAGCTCGGCCGTCCGCAAGTTCGACTGCGAGGCCTGGGTCCCGACCCAGCAGACCTACCGCGAGCTCACCTCCACCTCGAACTGCACCACCTTCCAGGCGCGCAGGCTCGCGATCCGCTACCGGGACGAGAACGGAAAGGCGCAGGTCGCGGCCACGCTGAACGGCACGCTGGCGACCACACGCTGGATCGTGGCGATCCTGGAGAACCATCAGCAGGCCGACGGTTCGGTGCGGGTGCCCGCGGCGCTGGTGCCGTTCGTCGGCACCGACGTACTGAAACCGTAGAGCTCTTTTGGCAAACGCCCTGACCGAACAACATCTAGGCTGGTGCTCGTGCGAGGAATCGGGGCGCGCGGCGATACCCGAACCCGGGTGCGGGCGGCATCGGCGTTGGCGACGGCGAAGGTCATGGCCAGGACAACGGGGGCGTTCTACGTCCTCGGCGGTGTCCTCGGCCTGACGATCACTGCCGTCGCACCGGGTGACGACGGTAATCGGCTGCTGGTCGGTACGGCGGCGGCGGTCGCGCTGATGCTCGGTCTGACATTGCTGGCGTGGGGACCGCGGATGCCGCATGCCCTGCACCACCTCTACCTCGCGACCGCCGCCGTCCTGGTGACGATCGCCGTGCACTCCTTTCCGAACCTGACCGCCGGCATCACGCTGGCCTCGTTCTATGTCTTCGTCGCCTGCGACGCCGCCCTGTTCTTCGCCTGGCCGCAGGCCGCCGCGCACATCGGGTTCGCCATGGCGTTGTGCCTGTGGGTGCTGCCCGACCGCGGCCTGCCCTGGTGGTCGGGCATGATCCCGGCCGGCGTCACCCTCGGCGCGGGCGTCGTGGTCGGCATCCTGACCAGGATGGCCTCGGAGGCCGACATAGACGTGCTCACGGGTCTGCTGAACCGGCGCGGTTTCGAGAAGCAGCTCAACCCAGCGATCGATGCGGCGGGCCGTGGCGGTCAGGGCCTTGCCTTGGTCCTGGTCGACCTGGACCGCTTCCAGAAGATCAACGATCACCTCGGTCACCGGGCCGGTGACGCGGTGTTGCAGCGGGTCGCCGACACCTGGCACAACCTGCTCGCCCCCGACCAGGTGCTGGCCCGCTTGGGCGGCGACGTGTTCGCGCTGCTGCTCCCTGGCACCACCGAGCAGGCCGCGATCCTGCTCACCGAGAAACTGCGCGCCGCGGTGACCATGGGGTGTTCGGCCGGTGTCACCTCCTGGCAGCCCGGCGAGTCCGGTTCGCTGCTGATCAGCCGCGCCGATGTGGGCCTGTACCGGGCCAAGCAGGCCGGGCGTAACCGCACGGTGCTCGAGTCGTCGCGGCAGCTGCCGCTGGCGGTGGAGCTGCGCGAGGCGATCGACCGCGGCGCCCTCGACGTGCACTACCAGCCGATCGTCAGCCTGACCGAGGACGGCGGCCAGGCGGTCGGTGTCGAGGCGCTGCTGCGCTGGTCGTCGAATGCCCAGCCCGAGGTCACCACGGAGGGCCTGATCCGCGTCGCCGAGGAATACGACCTCATCTCCGACCTGGACGAGCTGGTGTTGCGCCGCGCCTGCGCCGACGCCGCCCGCCTGCAGGAGAGCTTCGCCTCGCTCAACCTGACCCTCAACGTCAACGTCTCCGGCCTCGAGCTGGCCGAACCCGATTACGCCGAGCGGGTCGCGACCATCCTGAACGACACCGGCTGGCCCGCTGACCAGCTCGTCCTCGAGGTCACCGAGAGCGAACTGGCCGCCGAATCGCAGACCGCGATCACCAACCTGCACACCCTGCGCGACCGTGGCGTGCGCATCGCCATCGACGATTTCGGCACCGGCTACTCCTCGCTGAGCCGCCTGGCCACCATCCCCAGCGACATCCTCAAGGTCGACCAGTCCTTCGTCGCCGCGATCCGCTCCGACTCGCCGGCGCCGCCGCTGCTCGGTGTCATCGCGGCGCTCAGCAAGTCGCTGGATCTGCAGGTCATCGCCGAGGGCGTGGAGACCGAATACCAGGCGGCGGTGCTCACCGAGCTCGGCTTCGCGCTGGCCCAGGGCTACCACTACAGCGATTCGCATCCGGTCTCGGAACTGATCAACGACCTCAACGACGGCAAACCCGCGATCGGTACCACCGACGACGACGATTCGCTGTCGGCGAGCGGCTGGATCCCCCTCGGATAATCGCTTGACGCACCGCGCGTGCGCGGCGAACCATGGACGCATGCGCATGCTCATCTACGGCTGTTGATCTTCGGAGCTCCGGCGACTCGGTGCGGCGATGGTGGCACGGTTGACCCGTGAACCGGTCGGCGTCCGCGGGGTCGCCATCCGCGCGGTCCTGTTCAAGGGCTCGCGCGACCTCCTGCCGATCTATGCCCTCTACGGCGTGCTGTTCGCCGATCACGGCCTGAGCACTGCGCAGATTTCCCTGTTGCTCGCCCTCTGGTCGGTGACCGCGTTCGTGCTGGAGGTTCCGTCGGGCGCGTGGGCCGACACCGTCTCCCGGCGTGCGCTGCTGGTCCTGAGCTCGCTCCTGCAGGCGACCTGCTTCGCCCTCTGGATGCTGGCGCCGTCGTTCCTCGGTTTCGCGCTGGGATTCGTGGTGTGGGGCGTCGCCTCGTCCCTGGAATCGGGCACCTTCGAGGCGCTGATCTACGACGACCTCGTCGCCCGCGGCGAACCGTCGGCCTACGCCTCGATCATGGGCTGGGCCCGTGGCGCGCAGGAAACCACGGTGCTGGTGGCGATTCTGGCGGCCGCACCGCTGTTCGCGCTCGGCGGTTATCCGCTGGTCGGGTGGGTCAGTGTCGGTATCGCCTTGCTGCACACCCTGACCGCCGTCGCGCTGCCGAGCGCGCCGGTCGCGATCTCCGCTGGCGCCGTCGACGACCTCGACGACGAGCCGCCGGGTGCCGCCGGGCCACATGTCGTCCCGGGGTCGGCGCAGTCGATGTCCGGTGCCGAACCGGGCGGACTATCCCGCTACCTCACCATGCTGCGCACCGGCACCGCGGAGGCGTTCCGCATCCGCCGGGTTCGCCGGGGAGTCCTGTTGGGCGCCTTGCTCTATGGCGTCACGGCCTTCGACGAGTACTTCGGTCTGCTCGCGGTCTCCGGCGGCGCTTCGACCAGCACCTCCGCCCTGCTGGTCGCCGTCACGGTAGCGGGCTCGCTCCTGGGTTCCCTGCTGGCGGGCCGCACCGAAGTCGTCCCGGCCCGCTGGCTGGCCGCCGCGCTGTTCGTCGCCGGAATCCTGTTCATCGCGGGCTCACTGGCGGTAGGCGCCGCACTCACGGCGGGTCCGTGGCTGCTGTGGGCCGGTTTCGCCGGCATCGGCATCGCCTACGGCATCGACTTCAATATCGAGGTGGTGGTGGGCGCCCGCCTGCAGGCCGCCATCGAGGGCAGTGCCCGCGCGACCGTCCTCTCGTTCTCCGGCCTGCTCTCGGAGATCGTCGCCCTGCTGGTCTTCGGCTTCGTCGCCATGGCGACGCAGTGGCTGTCGATGTCGACCACCGTTTCTCTGCTCGGGTTGGTGCTGTTGGTCGCCGCTGCCTTGACACCGACCTGGCTGCCGCGTCACGCCGACTAGTCGCGGCCCGGATCAGCCGGGTTTGGTGTTAGGTTCTGGACACACGGCAGGTGAGCGCTACCGCGGCCGTGGTGAGCTATCGGGGGAGTCGGACACAAGTGATCAGTGCGCTGTCGGCTGATGAGCCGAACATGGTCTCCCACTATCGAATTCTCGGCCTGCTGGGGGCAGGCGGGATGGGGCGAGTACTGCTCGGCGTCGGCCCGGACGGTCGTTTCGTCGCGATCAAGCAGATCCACTCGCGACTGCTCGACGACGGTGACTATCGCCTCCGATTCCACCGCGAGGTCGCGATCTCGACGCGTGTCTCGGGCGCTTTCACCGCCGCTGTGGTCGATTTCGACACCTCAGGCGAAACGCCTTGGCTGGCTTCGATGTTCATCGCAGGGCCGCCGCTCGACAGTGCGGTTCGCAAATACGGCGTGCTTCCGGTCGCCGGTGTCCGCACCCTGGCCTCTGGCCTGGCTTCGGCGCTACATTCGATCCACACCGCAGGCCTGATCCATCGAGACCTCAAGCCCGCCAACGTAATTTTGGCCGATAACGGCCCGCGGGTCATCGACTTCGGCATCGCCCAAGCCGTCGAATCGGGGGAAACGCTCACCGAAGCGGGCAGCATCCTCGGATCGCCGGCCTACATGTCGCCCGAGCAGGCTGCGGGCGAACCTGTCACCGCCGCGAGCGACATCTTCTCCCTCGGCGCACTGCTCTACATGGCAGCGACAGGCAAGAGCCCGTTCGCTGCGAACTCGGCCCCGCTCACCCTGTTCAATATCGTCCATACCGAAGCGGACCGCACCCCAGTCCCCGAGCAACTGCGCGAACTCCTGGCAGGTTGCCTCCGCAAAGACCCCCGGCACCGCCCGACCGCGGCGCAAATCCTCGACTATCTCGGTGTTCTCGCCGTCCGACGACCATGGCCGGAGCCGATCCACGACGAGATCAACGAACAGTCCGCGGCTCTCCAGGCGTTCAGCAGCGACCCCGATCGTACCCAGATCATTCTCGACCCCAGGCCAGCAAATCCACCACCGCCCCCGCCGCTGAAACGCCGCCGGGGGGTACTCGTGGGGTCGGTACTGGGGGCGGCCACCATGATTGTCGCCGCGACTGTCGCGGTGGCGATGTTGCGCGGCTCCGAGCCCGCGACCACCGCCGACCCAGCAGCAACCATGCCGACATTGGCTCGATTGCGCGGAGTCGACACTTGCGCATGGGTCCGCCAGGCCGTCGGCCCGACCCTGCCGGACGACGCTGCCGTGGGAGTTCGCCGCGACACTGCATCGTGGGAGTGGAAGCCGACGTCTTCGTGGGGCTGTGATGCCAACTCGGGATCCGGACGCGTCACCGTCGAAATCGGCGCAGCGCTGGTCGGATTCGTCTCGACCGGCCGGACAGTCGGCCAACTCGACCTACTCGGACGTGGCCGCGACTGTGCCGTCGCCGTCGCCGGGGACGGGCAGGCGTCCTGGGGGATCAGCGTCGACGCGGGAACGGCTGTCGATTGCGCGCTCGCCGAACACATCATCGGCCGTCTCGTCGCGTCGCTGTCCTCGCTTGTCACCGAACCGGACGCCGCGCGGTCGTTGTCTTCGCTCGACCCGTGCACGCTCGTCACCGAGGACGAGATCAGGGCAGCCGGTTCCTCGGGGCCGGGCGTGTCGTCAGCACACACCTGCCAGTGGGGCGGTGACTCGCAGATCCAGCTCGTTCTGGCACAGCCGGATGACTTGGATGCCTCGATCTCAGCCCGCGCAGCTGTCGATATCGGTGGTGGTGCGGTGGTCTATAACGAGGCCGTCGTAGGCGCTGCGAACGAGACCGGTTGCCTCAGCCGCTACCGATTCCGCCCTGTCGGAGTGAGTTCCCACGAGACGGTCACCGTGCAGGTGCGTGGCGCCGTCCCAGAGCAGGATCGATGTCCTGTAGGCGAAGGGATCATCGCGACGTTGATAAGCCGACTGCCGCAGCGGTAGCGGGTCTGACCGCGAAATGCTAACTTTCGCAACGGGATCGAAATGTCCGGTCATGTTTCACGACTGGTTCGAGGGGGAATATCGTGAGGTTCGGGCTGTCCCGCGTCGCGGTGCCTGCGGTACTTCTGGTCAGTGTTCTGGTGGCGTGTGGCGACGAATCGGTGGGACCCGACTACGGTCCGTATTCGACCGCGCGAATACCCGCCGACTACGACGCCGGGCTGAGCAACGGCCGCGGAATCCTGGTGGAGTCGCTGCGGCTGGGCGAGCGGGTGAGCTTCGCCGACCAGATCGACCCGGATCTCACATCGACGGGTAGTGGCGGTGTCCTGGTCGACCATCGCGGTCTGGTACCCGGGCGGAACATCCTCTCCGGCGCCCAGAGTGCTGCGGCAGGCAAGCACGACATCCTCGGTGCGTTCGGCGTGTTCGCCGACAACGGTCAGGCGGCCGACAAGGACGCGAAATTCGTCTCGATTTCACTGCTGGCTTTCCCCAGCGAGGACATCGCACGAACAGCGGTGGCGGAGATGGCCCGCGCCGACTTCGAGCAGAACCCGGGAAACCAACCGCTCGTGCTGCCGGAATATCCTGGCGCACTGACTCATTGGTATCCCTCGGTGCCCACCGTCGGCAGTTGGTTGACGTGGAAGAGCTTGGTCATCCGGGTGTATGCCAAGGTTCTCGAACCGCGGGCCGACCTGCTGAGTGAGGTGGTGGCCAAGACCTACCGAACTCAGCTGGCCGACCTGGCGGGTTTCACCCCCACACCCCAGGCCGATCTGGCAGCCCTGCGGATCGACCCCGACGGGCTGCTGGCCCGAGTCGTGCAAACCGGCGAAGCCGAACTCGATGACAAGACCTTCGCGGTCTACGGACCGCGTGCGCTCGCACTGATGATGAGCAGGCCGTCCAAGGCCCTCGCGACTTTTCGCGCCGCCTCCGTGTCACAGATCGCGGTCGCGCACGACCACTACCTGCGCCGAACCGGAAGCCCGGAGATCGCAGCTGCGGAGGCGGACCGGCTCACCAGAGAAGGCAACGAGGACTATCTCGCGATGCCGGGCATCGAATCCCTGCCCACGGTGTCGTGCTGGAAGGCGAAATTCCCGCTCAGAGGTAGCCACAAGGCGAGTCGCTTCAAATGCATCGTCTACCGCGGTGTAGACCTGGCGCTCGTGTACAGCTACCTGGAGTCCGATGTTCGGCACCTGGCGGCTGCCCAGTACGCGCTGCTCGCGCAGGATCGGTGAGGTGACCATGCAACCACGTGAACGTCGCGACCCCGCCTCGCTCGGTCGGTATCGAATCCTCGCCGTGATCGGTAGCGGTGGCATGGGACGGGTACTGCTCGGCCAGGCGCCGGACGGCAGGCTCGTCGCCGTGAAGCAGATCCACGAGAATCTGACCACGAGCGCCGAATTCCGGGACAGGTTCGAACGGGAAGTTCTCGCGTCCGGCCGGGTCACCGGTGCCTACACCGCCGGCGTCGTCGGTCATGACGTCAGCGTCGAAACGCCCTGGCTCGCTTCGGAATACATCGCGGGCCCCTCACTGCAGGAGGTGGTGACCGACTTCGGGCGGCTCACCCCCAGTGGGGTGAAGTTGTTGGCGATCGGGCTGGCGATGGCCATGATCGAGATCCACCGCGCCGGCCTGGTGCACCGTGACCTCAAGCCGAGCAACGTGTTGCTCACCAATGAGGGACCGCGACTCATCGACTTCGGCATCGCACGTGCGCTCGATGACGACCTCACCTTGACCGCCACCGGTGCAGTGATCGGGTCACCGGCGTACATGTCCCCCGAGCAGGCCGAATGCCGTCCGCTGACAGCGGCGGCCGACGTGTTCTCCGCGGGTGCGGTCCTGGCGATGGCGGCAACCGGGGTGAGCCCGTTCGCCGCGGCTTCCACGCCGCAGACGCTCTACAACGTGCTCTACGCCGAACCCGACACCAGCGGCATCGAACAACCGTTGCGCGACATCGTCGATGCCTGTCTGGCCAAGGACCCGACACAGCGACCGACGCCGACGGAGTTGCTCGCGGCCGCACAGCGGCTCGAGGCGGAGCCGGTGTGGCCGGTACGGGTTCGCCGACGGGTCGTCGAGTACGAGCGGGACGCGGCGGCGTTGGCTCAGGGCGGTGCCGTCGTATCGGCCGAGCCGCCGCGCAGTTCCCGTCGGCTCGGGAAGGTGATCGGAATCCGGTCGCTGGTAGCTGTCGCGCTGGTTTCGGTGGCGGTACTCGCCGGGTCGGCGCTGGTCGGGGTCGGCGTGCCGGGCCACGCGGTGGCGATGGCAGACCCGCCGCTGGTGCTCACCGACCGGGAAGCCATGCTGCTCGACCTGTGTGCGCTGCTCGGTCCCGAGGTGCTCGGTGACTTCGGGACATACCGATCACCGCCGACAGCTGGGGCGTTGGGCAACAGCTGCTCGACGGGGATCATCGATCCCGCCGGCCAGAAATTGGGCCTGGAGCTGTCCCTCGGCGAAGGCTGGGCGTACGAGAACCCGCTGCCGATGGGAAGCACCATCGCGTGGTTGCCGGTTCAGGGTAATCGCAAAGAGGGCAAGTCATGTGATCGATTCGTCGAGACGCAGATCGGCCTGCGGATGCCGCTGAATATGGAAGCGTCTGGCCTGACCGACAGTTGCCCGCTGGCTGAGCGAGCGCTGGCGGCGATCGTCCGCCGAGTATCGGTCAACCCGCCGTTACGCAAAGTCGCCGAGGGCTCCCTCCAGTTGCTGAATGCCTGTGCAGTCATGGATCGTCCACTGAATCTCCGTGTCGTCGGCGACCCGGCGAAGAAGTATCCGACCGGGAATCGCACCTGCTGGGTCACCGGCTCCAACGGGGAGTTCCATCTTTCTTTCTTCGTGCGGCGTCGTGTCGACAACAAACTGCCGACCAAAAGTTATGAGAAGTCGACGACCCTGGGCGGCTTGGTGGGCACTGTCGAGGACCGCGGTGGCTTCTGCGCGTACGACCTCACGGTTCGGCCGACCAGCGAGGAATTGGCTGAAGTGGTCAGCGGCTCCTATATCCCCTACAACGAAGCCGCTATCGATGGCTGTGACCGCTTGCGGACGCTGCTGACCCCCGTCCTCGAGAAGTTGCCCAAACCATGACCGTCACACAGCACTTACCTTGGTCGGCAGGAACATTCGTGTCCGGCGTGCGGTTGGATCAGGCGGTCGCGGAATTCGGGGTGCTCCCGGTCGATGCGGTGCGTGGGTTGGCGGTGGCGCTTGCGCAGGCGCTGCAAGGTGTGCACGGGGCGGGGCTCGTGCATCAGCATTTGCGACCCGACACTGTGTGGCTGACCCGAGACGGCATCGAACTGGCAGGCATCGATGTCATCGCGGGTGCCGGCATCACACCACCGGGCTACCTCTCGCCCGAACAGTCCGTCAGCGGCACGGTGAGCGCGGCGTCGGATATCTTCGCGCTCGGATCGGTGCTCGCTTTCGCGGCAGGTGGTGTCGCTCCGTTCGCGGCTCCATCGGTCCCGTACACGCTGTTCAATATCGCGCAACGCGATCCTGATTTCAGCGCGGTTCCCGAACCGTTGCGAGAACTGATCGCCGGATGTCTGCGCAAGGACCCGGCCGCCCGGCCCTCGCCTGCGCAGATCATCGCCTACGTCGGCACGCGACAGCAGGGCTGGCCGCCGGCGATCCTGGCAGAAATCGACCGCGCAGCGCGCACGCTCGTCGAACTGCTTGCCGAGGCCCCGCCCGCGGCGCATGTCGAATCGACTGCACCCGCACGCTCGAGGCTCGGCTCGATACTGCAAGCGTCGGTTGGGTTCGGACGCGAGCGGTATGTGACGCTGCGCGCTCGGGTCGGGGCGCAGTCGGTGCGGACTCGGCGGGTGCTCGCGGCGACGATAGTCATGTTGGTCGTCGCATCAGGTTCACTCTGGATCTTCCACTACGAGGGCCCCGCCGCAACGGCCCAACCGGTCGGTATTTCTACGGCCGAGTTACGCCACATCGATTCATGTGCGTGGCTGCGCGCTGCCCTGGGTGACAGTGTCGCGCTGCGGGCCGGACCAGCGCCGATCGCGTCGTGGCGGTTCGAGGTCGAGCACAATTGGGCTTGCTACGCCGATCAGCAACAACGGGTCAACGGGGACGGAATGCGGCTGCGGGTCGGGGTGGATCTGCGCGAGGTGCCACCCAACCGCAAGCTGATCGACGGAATCACCGTGCTCGAAGACGACGCCCAACAGTGTCGGCGCGCGATCGCCAGTAACGACAGCGGTCGCAGATCCGGAATTCTCGTCGAATTCGATGAGAAGTTCGCCGAGCAGCAAGGTTGTGCTGTCGCGGACCAAGTGATCGCACAGCTTGCTCGGACACTCCGTACCGCGCCCCGCAGTGTCGACGCCGCGATCTCACTGTCCGCGGTCGACCCGTGCGCGCTGGTCGACCGCACCGCATTGGCGTCGGCGGTCAGCCGACTGACCCCCGTGCCGAGCGTGCTGCAATCTGTGCACTACTGCCAGTGGTTCGGCAGCGCGGAGATGACGCTACTTGCCACGCGAACGTCCTTCGAACCGACGGGCTCGGTCACCGTGGACGGCATCACGCTGCTCACGGGACCGGCGCCGCCCGGACCCGTGCTGGGCTGCGGGCGGATCTATCGTCACCGAATGCTGGACGAAAAACAGTACGAAGCAATCGAATTGGCAATCGCCGGGCCTTTCGTCGACAGCGACTCGATCTGCCGAACCGTCGAATCGTTGCTGGTCGAGGCAGTACGCCGACTACCTAAGACCTGATTACACGGCACCGGGCGCAATCACCTCCTCTGGGTCGCGGGTGCGGGGGCGGAGCTGGCATGCTCGTGGTCGGGCATTGTCGAGTGGCCAGGGGAGTGCGATGGTCGGGCGTAGCGGGGTCGGGCTGGTGGCCCTGGTCCTGCTCGTGTCCGCCCTGCTCACCCGGAGCTGGCTGCCGCCACGGACCGCCGACGACTAGTCGCCACTGCATCTGCGGTATAGGAAAGCCGATGCTCACCTGTACAGCAATCCTGTACATTAGGTGCGTATGAGGCAGATCAGCTATACCGAAGCACGCGCGACTCTGGCCAGCGTGCTCGACGCCGCCACCGACGACCTCGAGGAGGTCGTTGTCACGCGGGCGGGGCACGAGGCAGCCGTGGTGGTGTCCCTGCGCGAGTACGAGGCGTTGAAGGAGACCGCGCATCTGCTCGGCACACCCGCGAACGCCCGTCACCTGCAGCGCGGCTTGGAGGAGTTCGCGGCCGGTGGTTTCGCTCCTCGGGAGCAACTCGAAATTCCAGATGACGACTCGTCCGGCGACACGGCCGGTGTGGCGTGAAACTGGACTTCTCCAGCGAGGCATGGGCCGACTACGTCTGGACGGTCGCCAACGACCGCGCGGCCGCTCGAAAGATCAACCGCCTGTTCGATGACATCGTGGTCAACGGGCATGCTGGCGGAATCGGCAAACCCGAGCCGCTACTACACAACCTCGCGGGCTGGTGGTCGCGGCGAATCACACAGGAGCACCGGTTGGTCTACCGCGTCGATGATGGCGTGATCCGTGTGCTGTCGTGCCGTTTCCACTACGAGTGATCGGGCGCGGTGGTCTCGGATTGTTCTTCGGCTTCTGCATCGGCGCCGGTGTCGCGGTGCAGGGGCGGATCAACGGCGCGCTCGGCGCGGAACTCGGCGACGGCGTCGCGGCCGCCACGATCAGCTTCGGCACCGGCCTGCTGGTCCTGCTGATCGCCTTCGCGTTCAGCCCGGCCCTGCGCGCCGGGCTGCGCACAGTGCGAACCGCCCTGTCGGCGGGCACCGTCCGGCCGTGGCAGCTGCTCGGCGGTCTGTGCGGCGCGTTCTTCGTGGCGAGTCAGGGACTCACGATCGCCGCCATCGGCGTCACCGCGTTCACCGTCGCGGTCGTGGCAGGTCAGCTGCTCAGCAGCCTCGTCGTCGACCGCCTCGGCATCGCCCCGAACGGCCGCACATCGATCACTCCGTGGCGGGTGGTCGCCGCCGTCCTCGGCATCGTGGGCGTCTTCCTTTCGGCGGGCCGCGATTCCGCCCCGGCTACCGCGGCAACCGGTGTGTCCGATGCCCTGCTCACCGTGCTGCCCGCGCTGGCAGGCATCGGCCTGGCCTGGCAGCAGGCGGTGAACGGCCGGGTCGGCGCGGTCGGCGGCCCCTTCCCCGCCACCCTGATCAACTTCGCCGTCGGCCTGGTCGCGCTCTGCCTGTTCGACGTGTACACCCTGGTGACTTCCGGCCTCCCGACACACTTCCCGACGGCCCCGTGGCTCTACCTCGGCGGCCTCATCGGCGTCGCCTTCATCGCCCTGGCCGCGGTCACCGTCGGCA
The DNA here is from genome assembly GCF_042720195.1 of Nocardia sp. NPDC058497. Taxonomy (NCBI): domain Bacteria; kingdom Bacillati; phylum Actinomycetota; class Actinomycetes; order Mycobacteriales; family Nocardiaceae; genus Nocardia; species Nocardia sp. NPDC058497. The sequence goes on from NZ_JBHXMY010000029.1 coordinate 18,222, forward strand.
TGATCGGCGTCCTGCTCCTCGGCCTCACCTCGGTGGCGGGCCAACTCGTCGCGGCGCTGCTGCTCGACGCCGCGGACGGAAGGCTTTCGGCCACAGCGGTTCTCAGCTGCGTGATCGTGCTCGGTGCGGTGGTGGTGGCGAGCCGAGCCGCGCCGACAGGCGGTAGCTAGGGCCAAGTGGACCCGGCATACGCGCTTGTCGCTCCACCAGCCGCCGCGCCCGCCGTCGGCCACTGCGCTGAACGTTCACTATCCGGCGATCGGTCGAAATCGGGACGATCGGAGCCTTTGTTGAATGCTCAGCGCGTGCCCGCAGCGCCGTCGGCGGACTTCGAAACAGGCCATAGCGAGGTGTCCGTGCACGGGGCCGAAGGCTTCCGCGACGACTACTGCGCGATCGCCACCGAGGTGTTGCGCTCGGCGGTGGAGAGGTTGCCCACCCGCTGAGGTCCCCGCTCGCGGTCGGTCCTGGGTGGATACTCGTTCCCGGGAACCCACCACGAAGGGATGGCGATGGACCAGCTCGGGGTAGCGGTAGTCGGATACGGCCTGGCCGGATCGGTGTTCCACGCACCGCTGATCGCGGCCGATCCGCGATTGCGGGTGGCGGCGGTGGTCACCTCGTCGCCGGAGCGGGCCGAGCAGGCGCGGGCGGAACATCCCGGGGTGCGGGTGTGGCCGGGCGCTGAGGAGCTGTTCGCCGAAGCCGACGACATCGACCTCGCGGTGATCGCCACGCCCAACCGTTCGCACGCGCCCCTGGCGCTGAACGCGCTGGCCGCGGGTCTGCCGGTGGTCGTGGACAAACCGTTCGCGGTAGCTTCGGCCGACGCCACGGAAGTGGTCGAGGCCGCCGAGCGAGCGGGCTTGCCGCTGAGCGTTTTCCAGAATCGACGGTGGGACAACGACTTCCTGACGGTGCGCGGCCTGATGGAGGCGGGCGAGCTGGGCGAGGTCCGTCGCTTCGAGTCCAGGTTCGAACGCTGGCGCCCGGTCCCCAAGGGCGGCTGGCGTGAACTGGGCGACGTCGAGGCCGGTGCGGGCATCCTGTTCGACCTGGGCAGTCATCTGGTCGACCAGGCGCTGACCCTGTTCGGCCCGGTCACCGAGCTCTACGCCGAACTCGACCGCCGCCGCCCCGGCGTCCAGGCCGACGACGACGCGTTCATCGCCCTCACCCACGCCTCGGGCACCCGATCCCAGCTGTGGATGAGTGCCGTCGCGCCACAACTGGGCCCACGTATGCGGGTCCTCGGTTCCACCAACGCCTATACCGTGTACGGCCTGGACCCACAGGAAGACGCATTGCGCGCTGGCCGCACCCCGAACGATGGAAACCCGTGGGGCACAGTCCGATCCGAGAAGTGGGGAACCTTCGGCGCAGGCGACGACCTCCGCCCGATCCCCACACTCCCCGGCGACTACCCGGCCTTCTACGCGGGCATGGCCGCCGCCCTACTCGACGACGCCCCCGTCCCCGTCGACCCACGCGACGCCGTGGAAACCCTGCGAATCCTCGAATACGCCCGCCACGTAGCAGGCCCAGCCGAATCCTGAACCTCGCTCTTGGTCGGTCAATCCAGCCAGAGCACGCGGAGCAGATGTACCTCTTGTCGGTCTTCCGCGATGAGATAGACGAGCTGACCAGCGCCGTGCGCGCCGAACAGCAGGCGCCGGACGGCGCCATCGGGGTTCGCCCGATTTTGCGGCTCGCCTGCCCACGGCTTGAGCTCGAGCAGGCTCAGGACTTCCGCGTAGTGCAGTAGCGCGGTGACCGGCAGTGCAGCGACCTGATCGAGGGTGATCGGGTCGGGAACGATGAGGTACACCTACCCCTCCAGTCTCTGCCGGATCAGGGCACGCATCTCCTCGATCGTCGCGGCGCCATCATCGGCGCCGTACTGCAAAAGCTCTTCGGCCTTGGCTTGCAGCCTGAAATAGGTGCCGGGTTCGACCATCTCGTCATAGGCGATGTGGCGCCAGTGGTTCAGCAGGGTGCGGATGCCAGTGAGTTCCTTGGTTGCCTTGGCCTCGTCCAGGACGAGTTCCCACTCGCTGTCGAAGATCGCGACCAGCGTCGGCGTCAGGCTCGCGCGGATGGCCGCAGGGTCCGCTTGCGGCGGAACCGGCGCGGGGTTTGGACTGGCTGGCGATGCCATACCGACACCCTATCTCGCTCAGAGTTTGCGTGAGCGGAGTTCGTGGCCCTTGGAGGTCTTGCAGCGGCCCGATTCCAGGTCCCACTGCCAGCCGTGCAGGTTGCAGGTGAGGTTGTTGCCTTCCACCACACCGAATTTCGAGAGGTCGGCCTTGAGGTGGGGGCAGCGGCGCTGGACTTCCCAGCCGTCGAGTTCGGTGACGGCGGAGTCGTCGTGCGCCTCGGAGAACCAGCCGTCGGCGTAGGCGATGCGCTCGTCGGTGAGGCACTTGAAGAAGGTGTAGAGGAACTCGTTGTAGCCGCCGATGCGCCACGCCTGGAACCGGGTGGACAGGAAGATCGTGTTGACCCAGTCCGGCTCGTCGTCGCGCAGCACGGTGCGCACCAGTTCGGGTGCGATCCGGAAGCCGTAGCGGTAGCGGCCCTCGCCCTCGAGCGGCTCGCGCACGGTGCGATGCGGGAAGTCGAGCACCACGGTCTCGTCGCCGACGACCAGGCCGACCGGGTAGCCGATACCGTCGCTGATCAGCGCGGACTGCTTCATGATCGGCTCGAACAGCTCACGCAGCGGCTCGAGCAGCGAACCCTCGCCGATCTCCCACGAGGCCTTCTCCGCCGCGAGGACCGGCGCGAAACGCTCGGCCATCTCGGCGATGTAGGCGGCCTTGTCGCCGTAGATCCGGTCCGGATCGAACGGGTGCTCGAGGTCGAGTTCCTTGCCGCGCACGTCGGCGACCGAACCCGGGATCATCAGGATGCCGCCGGCGTTGCCGTGGATCTCCATCTGCTCGAGGAACACGATCTGGTCGGGGAAGATATTGCCTTCGTCGCCGCGATCGTCGTTGAGGTAGCGCAGTTCCTCATCGAGGAACACCGGCGGACCGGCCGAGGGCACCACCCAGGTCGCGCCGACCTGCTCGATGTAGGAGCGGGCACGGTCCATGCCGCGCTGACGCTTCTGCTTGCCGAAGTTGGCCTTGGTGCGCGCCGGGATGTCGTACACCGCCGGGTACCAGATGGCGCCCGAGTACTGGAGCAGGTGGATGTCGATGTCACCGAACGCGTCGTGGATGACGTCCATGTCCACCGGGCGCGCGTCGTTCATGTTGAAACAGGTGGTCTCACCGTCGGAGATGAGAATGCCGGAGTCGCCGATCGGACCGTCGGCGGGCGCGCGCAGGGCGACGATCATGATGTCGAGCGAGCCCTTGGGCCCGGTGACGGTGTGCTTGACCGAGTCCTCGGTCTCGAAGAACTTGGTGAAGCCCAGCGCCTCGAGCTCGCGGCGCAGATCCGGCACCGGGTAGTCGGGCAGCAGGATCGTCGCGTCCTTGTTGACGTACTTGCGCAGATGCGCGGCGTCGAAGTGGTCGCGATGCAGGTGCGAGACATACAGGTAGTCGATATCGCCGAGCGACTCCCAATCGAGCTGGGAGTTGTCCGGGAACGGGAACCACGAGGCGAAATACGCGGGATTGACCCAGGGGTCGCACAGGATCGTCCCGGCCGTGGTTCGGATGTGGAAGCCTGCGTGTCCGACGCTGGTGATCTGCACGAGCTGTTTCCTCCTACCAGTACCAGCCAACCAGGGTAGTGGCTAAATCGTTACGTCACCGATGCAGTAGCCCTCGGCGGTCGGTACGACGGTGAAAGTCCGCATCCGCGTGCCCCCCGGCGAGGTGGTCACCGGGACGTGAACTGCCAGGTAGTCGCCGCGAACCTGGTCGGATCGTAGCTCGTCACCGGCGTAGGAGGTGACATTGCCTACTTTGGCCGAGTCGCCGGTCAGTGGGGGTGCTGTGGGGTTGCCGGTGCCTTGGGGATCCCAGGTTGTCGGGCTCGCCTTGCAGGTCAGCGGACGGGTTGTTTCGATGTCGGCCGAATTGAGCGGTTTGCCCGTTGCCCGCGCGAGATAGCGGCGCACGGTGTGGCGCGCGTCGGCTTCGTCGTAACCCGGCTCGACACCCGCCGCGAACACCCGACCGCACGCGTACCCGGTGGCGACGGACTCGCGCTCGACGGTGACGGTGGTGGTGCGGTTGCGCCAGGTGACGGTGTCGGCGGTCGCGGTGCCGGGCTGGCTGAGCGCGGCCAGGATCGCCTGCGGGTCGGCGTACATGCCGGCGACCGTGCGCGGCGGGATCGTCCAGCACTTGTCCTGCAGGTCGGCGATCGTGGCGGTCTGCAGGTCGGCGGCCCAGCGGCGCACCGCGGTCACGGCGTCGGTGGCGCCGGGCACCGCCCCGACCTGGGGCGCGTCGGCGGGCAGCGGGGTCGTCGCCCCGGTCGGGGCTGGTTCGCCGGGCGCGATCGCCTGGGTCGCGGTTGGCGTTGTCGTCGTCGCTGCGGTTGTCGCGGTGGTGGTGCCGGCCGGGGCAGGATCGTCGCCCGGGATGCCCGAGACGGAGTCGCATCCGGCGATCAGGGCCGCGGTGACGGTGAGTCCCGCGGCCAGCGCGACGGCGCGGCGCGGGCGGGTCGGAGTGAGCGGGGTCAGCTGAGCGCGTTCCACGACGACGTTCCTCTTCCTAGGCCGGGGCACCCGCGTGTTGCTCGCGGGCGGTGACTGTCGGGGGGGGCGCGCGCGCCCGGGCTGGTCCCGGGGGGGCGGCGCCGAATAGCCCCCCCCGCCCCAACCCCCCCCCGCGGGGGGGGGGGGCCCCCGTCCGGGTCGACGACGCCGAACTGACCGGCCTGCTCGGCGACCGCGGCACCGACGTCCTC
>NZ_JBHXMY010000030.1:0-1561 GCF_042720195.1 Nocardia sp. NPDC058497
GCCAGCAGCAGGGCCCGTGCCGCCGTGCGCAATTGGCCCATCACCACCGCGGCCGACAGGCCACGGCCGACGCAGTCGCCGACCACGACACCGATGGTGCCGTCCCGCAACGGCACCACGTCGTACCAGTCGCCGCCGATCTCGAGCGGCGGCAACGCGGGCTCGTAGTGCACCGAGAAACGGGGCGGCAGCTCGATCGGGCCGAGCATCGCGCGCTGCAGGGTGAGCGAGGTCGCGCGGGCCTGATCGAAGTTGCGGGCCCGCTGCAGCGCGACGCTCAGGTGTCCGACCAGCAGCGAATACAGCGCCCAGTCGGCCGCGCTGATCGCGCGGGGCGCACCGAAACGCACCCACAGTGCCGCATCGCCGGTCTCGCCGAGCGGCGCGATCACGGCGTCGACGCCGCCTTCCTCGCCGGTGATGGCCGAGAGGCCGCGCGCGGGCTGCCTGCGCGAGCGATCGAGCAGCGTGCGCACCTCCTCGTCGAGGGTGACCCGCCGCGTGGGGTCCGAGACCGGCGCGGCGACGAATCGCGGTGCGCCCTCGATACTGTCGGTGGCTGGGGGCTCGGGAAACGGCGGCTCGCCGCAGGAATACACGTCCGGCTGCCCGGTCCGGCTCGGCCACACCGCCACGAGCGCGGTCTGCGCGCCCATCGTCCGGCGCAACTCGTCGAGCCCGACCGCGAGTACCTCCACCATGCTCGTCGCCGCGCCCACCGCGGTCGCCAGCCGCGAGGCCGCCTGATCGCGGGCCTGGGCATCGTGTTCGGCGGTGACGTCGCGCACGGTGCCGACGAAGATCTGCTCGTTGTTCTCCTGCTTGACCAGCGAGCTGGCGCTGACCGCCAGCCAGCGCTCCCGGCCGTCACGGTGACGCACCGGCATCACGAAACGTGATGCCTCCGTACCGATCTGGGGATAGCCCGCCTTGTCCGACAGTGCCCACGGATGGGGCAGCCGGTAGGGCACGTCGTCGGCGCCGTACCCGATGAGCACCCCGAACGCGGAGTTCACCTCGACGATGGTGCCGTGCGAATCGGCGACGAAGAACCCGTCCTGCAGCGACTCCACCAGTGCGGTGCGGAAGGCGTCGCGGCCCGCCAGATCCTCGGCACGCGAGCGCTGCTGTTCGTAGCGGCGGGTGCCGTCGAGATAGCCGCGGGTGGCGATGTCGAGCGCGGCCATCGTCTGCAGCAGGAACTCCAGCGCGACCTCGGCGCTGCGCGGATCACCTTCGGCGCCGGTGTACTCCGCGACCGCCCGGAAGTGGTTCTCGGTGAGGTCGAGCAAACTGATGCCCTCGACGAGGGCACGTCTGCCGAGGTCGTACCCCTCGGTCAGGCCCGCCTGGCCGGGCGCGGCGACGTGGCGGCGCAACGCAGCCGAGTAGTCGTCGAGAAATGCGGCCAGGCCAGCGGTCATCGGCAACCTTTCACGGGCAGGCTCCGCGGAAGCGGGCCGCGAGCACGAGTGCGTCGTCGGTGTCCTTGGCGTGGGGGGGGGGGGGGGGGCGCCCCGGCCGCGCGGCGGGGGGGGGGGGGGGGGTCCGCACCCGGGCG
>NZ_JBHXMY010000030.1:1571-6679 GCF_042720195.1 Nocardia sp. NPDC058497
CCGCCCACCTCGGCGTCGCCGGTGTCGTGGGGGTGGGGGCTTTGCTGGTCCCCCGTGATCGTGTTGGCGGGGGGGGCCAGGTCGATCGACTCGGGGCCGACCGAGACGATCCCGTCGGTCGCCATCAGCAGCAGGTCACCGGGGCGGATCGGCAGCGTCTGCGGTTGCAGGTGCGAGGGCAACCGGTAGCCGACGATGCCGCCGGTGAGCAGCATGGTCGCCCGCAGCTCCGGGCCTGCCGGGCCCAGGGTCAGCAGCCGCGACTCGACATTGCCGACACCGAGCCACTGCAACGTCTCGCCGGAACCCATCAGCGCCAACGAGACCGCGGCGCCGCGGGTTTCGACCATCGCGCGATGACACAGCACCATCAGCACATCCAGCGGTTCGCCGCGGTTGTCGGACAGGATGACCATCGCGCGGTCGGCCGCGTCGGCCGCCGCCGCGCCGTGCCCGAGCCCGTCGAGCACGCCGAAGAGCGCGCCGCCGTCGCCGGTGTCGAGGACGACGGCACGATCACCGGAGACTTCCTGGCCGGGCAGTGCCCGACCGGCCGTCGACCATTCCGTGCGGCCGATAATCCCGTCTTCATGCACCGTCGGGTACCCACTTCCACATCTCGATCAACGTCCCGCGACCCGGGGCGGAATCGATGGTGAGCCGGTCCATCAGCCTGCGTGCGCCGGGCAGGCCGAGACCGAGGCCACGGCCGGTGGAGTAACCGTCCTCCAGTGCACGAGGGATGTCTCTGATGCCGGGACCTTGGTCCTCGGCCTGGACGACGAGCGCGCGTCTGCCTTCGCGCAGGTCGACGAGCAAGCGAATCTCCCCGCTGCCCGCGTAACTGGTGATGTTGCGGGCGATTTCGGAGATGGCGGTGGAGATCATGGTGCGGTCGGTGAGGGTGAAGCCGAGTGTTGCTGCCAGTTCGTGTCCGGCCTGCCGGGCGATGACGATGTCACCGGACACCTTGACCGCGATCGCCACCTGCTCAGCGGCCACTGTCACGACCGTCTCGTCGGCGCGGGTGCCGGTTCAGCCAGGCGAGGCCTTCTTCCAGATCCAGCGCGGTGTGCATGTCCTCGAAGGTCAGCCCGAGCTGCACCATCGCGAAGGCGACCTCGGGCTGTAGACCCACGATGACGGTCTCCGCGCCGCGCAGCTGGGTCATGTGCGCGATGGTGCGCAGCGAGCGCGCGGCGAAGGAGTCCATGACGTCGATCGCGGTGACGTCGACGACGATGCCGGTCGCCCGGTAGTAGCTGACCTGTTTCATCAGGTCGTCCTGGAGTCGCTCGGTATCGGCGTCGGTCAGTGCCGACTGCACGGAAGCGATCAGGAATGTGCCCTGTTTGAGAATGGGTACCGGCATGGTGGCCTGTTCAGCGCCCGTCTCGCTCGCTCAGGCGCTCGGAGCCACGGGAGACCTCGTAGCCGAGCAGCCGCTCGGCCTCTTCGATACCGCCCTGCAGGTCGCCGACCGCGTTCATCTTGGACAGATCGAGGCCGATGGTGACCAGCGTGAGCGCGATCTCCGAGGACAGGCCGGTGATGATGACGTTGGCGCCCATCAGGCCCGACGCGTCGACGGTCTGCACGAGGTGGTTGGCCACCACCGAGTCGATCGCGGGCACACCGGTGATGTCGATGACGACGACCTTGGCGCGATTGGCGCGGATGGCGCGCAGCAGCTGCTCGGTGAGCTGGCGGGCGCGCTGGGAGTCGAGCACGCCGATGATCGGCAGGATGAGCAGTTGCTCGCGCACCTGCAGCACCGGCGTCGACAGCTCGCGAATGGCTTCCTGCTGCTGGCGGATGACGCGCTCGCGCTCCTGCACGAACGAGATGGCCACGGTGCTCGCGATGCGGTTGGCGGCGGGTTCGTAGGCGTCGAGGACCTGGTTGAGCAGATCGAAGTCGGCCTGGTACTTCTCGAACAGCGAGCGGGCCAGGACGTCGCGCAGGAGCAGGACGATCCCGAGGACCTCGTCGGTCTCGACGCCTCGCGGAATGATGCGCTCGGACAGGTCGCGCGCGTAGGCCTGCAGCGCCTCGACGCTACCGGTGACCAGCACCTCGACGTAGTTGTCGTACATCGAGGTCGCCTCGGAGAAGATCTCCTCCGGGGTCATGGCGGTCAGGAGTTCCGCCTCGGTGATCCGCCGTGCCCACTCCTCGCGCAGTCCGGTGCGGTTCTGCCGGAGGTGCTCGACCAGTTGCGGCAGCAAGTTGTCTACCGGGCGTGCCGGCAGCGAATCCGCCGAAAGACTCATGGACACCTCGGACATGGAAACTCCTGCCCCTTTCGACGGACATTGTCGGTGCGCACAGCGCGCGCTGACTCGAGCCTACTCATACCCCATCCCTGATGCCGCCCAAACCTGCGGGTTCGGGCTACTCCGGGGCGAACCCGCGTTCCAGGGCGCGCAGCGCGCGGTCGAGATAGACCGTCAGATCGGCGTCGCCGCGCTCGAGCCAGGCGTCGAAGGCGGCCCGCGCGGCGGCCAGCGTGGTGCGCCCGACGGCCAGGGGGACCAGGTCGCCCGCGGTGGTGCCGAGCCGGCGGGCGGCGAACTCGCCGACCGCGCGTTCCCAGGCGTCGTAGTGCGCGCCTGCGCCGGCCGAGAGCGCGGGGACGCCGGAGACCAGGCGCATCCTGGTATGCAGCTCCGGGATGTCTTCGGCGCGATATCTGTTGGCCGCCACCACGATTCGGCGCACCGCCGCCATCATCGGCTCGTCGTCGGGGACCGCGGCGAAGGCGGCGCGCAGGTCGGCGACCTCGTTGTCGAACTGGTGCCAGAGCACCTCGGCCTTGCTGGGGAAGTACCGGAAGAAGGTGCGTTCGCTGACACCGGCCTCGGCCGCGATGCGCTCGACGGTGATGTCGTCGAACCCGTGCTCGGCGAACAGCTTCATCGCGATGACTTCGAGTTCACGGCGCGTGGTGCGCGGTGGGCGACCGCGATGAGCGCGCGGTGTCGGGGCTGACATGGATACAGACTATGGATACAGGCGGGGGACTCGACGCGCTCTTGATTATGTCAGTGACTGTCGTTAATGTCGGAACCATGTTCGTGGCCCACCTCACATGGCCCGAGGCGGGCACATGTGCCGCCGCGGGAGTGATCCTGGTCATCCCGCTCGGCGCCACCGAGCAGCACGGCCCCCACCTGCCGCTGTCCACCGACACCGACATCGCCGCCGCCGTGTGCGCCCGGGTCGCCGCCGAGCGGGCCGACGTACTGGTCGCGCCCGCCGTTCCCTACGGCGCCAGCGGTGAGCACGCCGGGTTCGCCGGCACCCTGTCGATCGGGCAGGCGGCGCTGGAACTGCTGGTCGTCGAGCTGTGCCGGTCGGCCACCGACACCTTCTCGCGGATCGTGCTGGTCAACGGGCACGGCGGCAATGTCGAGGCGCTGCGCCGCGCGGTCGCGCTGCTGCGGTCGGAGTCGCGCGATGTGCGGCTGTTCTCGCCCGGCTACGGCGGCGACCCGCACGCGGGCCGCACCGAAACCTCGATTCAGCTCGCGCTGTCGCCGGAGCACGTGCGCGCCGCGCTGGCCGAACCGGGGGACCGGCGCGCGCTGAGCGAGCTGCTGCCGCTGCTGCGCGCGGGCGGCGTCCGGGCCGTGAGCCCCAATGGAATTCTCGGCGACCCCACCGGGTCGAGCGCCGACGAAGGCGCCGCGCTGCTGCGCGCGGCCACCACCGCACTACTGGAAGACCTGGGCCGATGGTGGCCACAGGATCGTGAGGAAGGACTACTTCGATGAACTCCTGGTTCGAGACCGTCGCCGAGGCGCAGCGCCGCGCCCGCAAGCGCCTGCCGAAATCGGTGTACGGGGCGCTGATCGCGGGCTCCGAACGCGGCCAGACCATCGAGGACAACCAGACCGCCTTCACCGAACTCGGCTTCGCCCCGCACTGCGCGGGCCCGATCGGCGAGCGCGACCAGTCGACCACCGTTCTCGGACAACAGCTCTCGATGCCCGTGCTGATCTCGCCCACGGGCGTGCAGGCGGTGCACCCCGACGGTGAGGTCGCCGTCGCCAGGGCCGCCGCCGCGCGCGGCATCGCCATGGGGCTGAGCTCGTTCGCGAGCAAGCCGATCGAAGAGGTGATCGCGGCCAACCCGTCCACGCTGTTCCAGCTGTACTGGTGTGGCAACAAGGATCAGATCCTCGAGCGCATGGCCAGGGCGAAGGCGGCGGGCGCGGTCGGGCTCATCCTCACCCTGGACTGGTCGTTCTCGCACGGCCGGGACTGGGGCAGCCCGGTCATCCCGGAATCGCTGAACCTGCGCACCATGATGAAGTTCGCGCCGCAGACCCTGGCTCGCCCACGCTGGCTGGCCACCTACCTGCGCTCGGGTTCCATCCCCGACCTCACCGCCCCCAACATGGCGGTCGGCGGCGGCGCGGCGCCGGGCTTCTTCGGCGCCTACGGCGAATGGATGCAGACACCCGCGCCGGATTGGGACGACGTCGCCTGGATCTGCGAGCAGTGGGACGGTCCGGTGCTGCTCAAGGGCGTGATGCGGGTCGACGACGCGCTGCGCGCGGTCGACGCGGGTGTGGCGGGCATCTCGGTGTCCAACCACGGCGGCAACAACCTCGACGGCACCCCCGCCGCGATCCGGGCGCTGCCGGTGCTCGCCGACGCGGTCGGTGACCAGATCGAGGTGGTGCTCGACGGCGGTATCCGGCGCGGCAGCGACGTCGTCAAGGCCGTGGCGCTGGGCGCCCGCGCGGTGCTGATCGGCCGCGCCTCCCTGTGGGGCCTGGCCGCCAACGGGCAGGCCGGTGTGGAGAACGTGCTCGACATCCTGCGCGGCGGTATCGATTCGGCGCTGCTCGGCCTGCGCAAGACCTCGATCGCCGACCTCGACCGCGGCGACATCATCGTGCCCGCCGGTTTCGAACGAGCCCTCGGCGTGCCCGCCGACCTCGAACGACCGCTCACCACAGCGGATCTCGTCCAGCAGTAGCACCTCCTCGGGGGGGGGGGGGGGGGCCGCCCGGGGTGGCCGCAGTGTGGTTTTTCGGGTCGCCCCCCCCGCCCACCCCCACCCCGCGATCCGGTAGCGCGCGCAGCTGCTCCTTGGT
>NZ_JBHXMY010000030.1:6689-20553 GCF_042720195.1 Nocardia sp. NPDC058497
TCCCTCTACCCCCCCCCGGGCGCCGCCGCCCCGCAGACCGTGGGCGCGCGCGCCCCGGGGTCGTTCGCGGTACGTGGATCACGGTGCGCCGCTAGGATCGTCGGCGTTCGGTACCGAATCGAGGGGGACATCGTGAGTGGGGGATCCAGGGGCGAGCGTCGGCGTGCCCGAGTCATGAAGTCGCGCAGCGTGTCCTGCACGCTGCCCGCGGTCGTAGCGATGGCGCTCGTCTCGGCGGGGTGCGGCACCGACGCACCGTCACCTCGCGCGGCGACCACCACGAAACCCCCGGTGACGAGCACGGTGCGGCCGTCGACGACCAAGCCGTCGACCACCACCTCGGCCCGCTCGACCACCAGCGCCGCCGCGCAACCGACCGCCGTCGGGATCTGCGTGGAAACGGCATCGTCGACCCGCGTGGCCGACGGCCTCTGCGACACCTCCGACAGCCGCTACGCCCGCTTCTGGTATCAGCACACCGACACGCTGGTGTACCCGGCGATCGGTGCCGCCGTCGCCCTGGCCGCGGGCAGTTTCATCCGCCCGTCCGGAACGGGTGTCTACGACCGTGGCGTGCCGGACAGTGGCGGGAAAGTCCAGCGTGGCGGTCTCGGGAACGGCAGGCCCGATTCCGGAGGCGGCGGCAGCGGGTCGTAGCCGGTGGCGCTACCGCCGTGGACATCTACGCCAGATCCGCGGCGGGCTCGTTGGCCTGCTGTGTCGCACTGCCGCGGCCGGTCGGCCCGAATCCGTTTTCCGTACTGCGGTGATGGTCGATCAGCACGTCGTAGATCTCGGCGAGCGCGGCGAGCTGGCCGCGATCGAGCACGTCGATCATGTGCCGCCGCACGCTGCGCACGTGCGCGGGCGCCGCGGTCGTGAGGAGCTGCCCGCCCGCGGCGGTGAGCCGGGCGACGGTGCGGCGTTGATCGTGCGGCATCGTCTCCCTGGCCACCAGCCCGCGCTTCTGCATGCGGGTGATCTGATGCGAGAGCCTGCTCTGCGACCACTCGAGCGCGCAGGCCAGATCGGCGAAGGTCAGCCGCTGACCCGGTGCGTCGGCCAGATAGACCAGCACGGAGTACTCCACCCAGCTGAGGTTCGCTGCCCGGCCCGCGTCACGCCCGATCGCCGCGGCGATCAGGTCGCGGGTCCGGACATAGCCCAGCCAGGCACGCATTTCGACATCATCGAGCCACTGTGGATCGGTCACGATCGAGCTCCAGATTCTCCGGTGCAGGCTTCGGATTGGAACGGTGCACGCCCCGCCACCGTCCGGAGAATGGGTAGCACCGTTTGGGTTGAACGTGCAACCTCGATCTCGGTTCAGGCAATTGTCGTGCGTCACATAGGGTTGCCTAACCAGCAGGTGGGTGCGGGTGGTCGATAGGCTTCCGAGTGCTTTGTGACCAGCCACCCGAGGAGTGCGATTCGTGACCGCGCCGGAGTTCCGCTATTCCGATCTGCTGCCGATCGGCGCCGACGACACGCCGTACCGCTTGCTCACCACGGAGGGGGTCAGCACCTTCGAGCACAACGGCCGCACCTTCCTGCAGGTCGAGCCCGAAGCGTTGCGGCTGCTCACCGAGACGGCGATCCACGACATCAGCCATTACCTGCGGCCCGCGCACCTGCGCCAGCTGCGCAAGATCATCGACGATCCGGAGTCCTCGGGTAACGACCGCTTCGTCGCGCTGGACCTGCTCAAGAACCTCAACATCTCCGCGGGCGGCGTGCTGCCGATGTGCCAGGACACCGGCACCGCGATCGTGATGGGCAAGAAGAGCGAGGGCGTGCTCACCGGTGTCGACGACGCCGAGTGGATCAGCCGCGGCGTGTTCGACGCCTACTCCACGCTGAACCTGCGCTACTCCCAGCTCGCCCCGATCACCATGTGGGACGAGAAGAACACCGGCTCCAACCTGCCCGCGCAGATCGAGCTGTACTCGACCGAGGGCGACGCCGACAATCCGGTCTACAAGTTCCTGTTCATGGCCAAGGGCGGCGGTTCGGCCAACAAGTCGTTCCTGTACCAGGAGACCAAGGCCGTCCTGAACCCCGAGCGGATGCTCCAGTTCCTCGACGAGAAGATCCGCTCGCTCGGCACCGCGGCCTGCCCGCCGTATCACCTCGCCGTGGTCATCGGCGGCACCAGCGCCGAATTCGCCTTGAAGACAGCGAAATACGCCTCCGCGCACTACCTGGACAACCTGCCCACCGAGGGCTCGATCACCGGGCACGCGTTCCGCGATCTCGAGCTCGAGGAAGAGGTCTTCCAGCTCACCCGTGAGTTCGGCATCGGCGCGCAGTTCGGCGGCAAGTACTTCTGCCACGACGTGCGGGTGGTCCGCCTGCCCCGCCACGGCGCCTCCTGCCCGGTCGCCATCGCCGTGTCCTGCTCGGCCGATCGCCAGGCGCTGGCCAAGATCACCAAGGACGGCATCTTCCTGGAGCAGCTGGAAACCGAACCGGCCCAGTACCTTCCGGAGCAGACCGAGGACATCCTCGGTGGCGACGTGGTCAAGATCGACCTCAACCGCCCGATGGACGAGATCCGCGCCGAACTGTCGAAATACCCGGTGAAGACCAGGCTTTCGCTCACCGGCCCGCTGGTCGTCGCCCGCGATATCGCGCACGCCAAGATCAAGGAGCGCCTCGACGCGGGCGAGCCGATGCCGCAGTACCTGCGCGACATGGCCGTCTACTACGCGGGCCCCGCCAAGACCCCCGAGGGCTACGCGTCGGGCTCCTTCGGCCCCACCACCGCGGGCCGCATGGACTCCTACGTCGACCAGTTCCAGGCCGCGGGCGGCTCCATGGTCATGCTCGCCAAGGGCAACCGCTCCGCCCAGGTCACCAAGGCCTGCGACGAACACGGCGGCTTCTACCTCGGCTCCATCGGCGGCCCCGCCGCCCGCCTCGCCCTGGACTGCATCAAGAACGTCGAGGTCCTGGAATACCCCGAACTCGGCATGGAAGCCGTCTGGAAAATCGACGTCGAGGACTTCCCCGCCTTCATCGTCGTCGACGACAAGGGCAACGACTTCTTCGCCGAAACCTCCAAGCCCATCGCCCTGCGCGTGCGCACCCGCTCCAAGGAACGCGTGTAGCCGTCTACGGTTTGGTAACGGTCGAAGGCCCTGGTGTCGCCGCACAGCGCGACTCCGGGGCCTGGTCGGAAAGTCTGTTCCTCGCCGACAGAACCCAATCACCACCTGGATACTCTGAGCCGTTGCGAGGCTCCGGTCGGCACGCTAGACGATCTCGGGGCCACGTCCCTGTAAGTCACCTCGTGGATTCGCTTGTTGCCAGGTGGGCGGCGTAATTTCACCGGGTGGCCAAGCCTCCGTCGAACCCGCACGATGCGTACTTCCGGCGCGTCATGGTGCAGCGTGACGCCGCTGCGAGCGAGATATGCGCGGTGGTCCCGGAGAGATTCTCGGCGTTGATCGACTGGAGCGAGCTGGAGTTGCTGCCCTGCAGTTTCGTCAGCCCCGAACTGCGGTCCCGGTACAGCGATGTGCTGTACCGCACGAGGCTCGCTGGACACCGCGCCTATATCTACGTTCTGATGGAACATCAGTCGTGCGATGACCAGTTCATGCCGTTGCGAATGCTCGAGTACGTCGTCAACATCTGGAATCAACATCGGCGTGAGTTTCCTAAAGCAAAGACCTTGCCGGTGGTTATTCCGATCGTCGTTCACAGCAACGGTGGCCGGTGGACTGCTCCTACCGTCCTGGAAGAGTTGATCGACATCGATCCCCCCGAATCCGAGTTCGACCAGGTGATCGGACACCTCGGACCACGAGCCAAGGAGGCCATGATGACCACAGCTGAGCGGCTTCGGGCTGAAGGCGAGGCGCGAGGTGAGGCGCGGGGTGAGGCGCGAGGTGAGGCGCGAGGTCGAGCTGAAGCATTGCTCGAGCTGCTGGAGGTGAAGTTCGGCCTGCCTTCTCGCGGTGTTGCAGAAAAGGTGCGCGCTGCTGAGCCTAGCCAGCTTCGGGCGTGGAGTCGGCGAGTTCTCACGGCGGCGACGGTGGACGAGGTGTTCGCCTGATCTGAGGATGTTCTCTCGGACTGCGGTCAGGTGGACCGGGCGAGGCTGCACGATGGTCGTACGGTCGCGGGCTAGATAGACTCCGGGCATGAATCGCGTGCTCGGCCGCCTGGCGGCCCGGATGGTGGTGACGACGACGGCCGCCGCCACGACCGCGCTCGCTGTCGCTGTCGCTGCCGCCGAGCCGATCGCGACGGCCCAGCGCGAGCAGTTCCAGTCCGCCGCGGGCACCGAGGGCCTCGACCCGTCGTTGGCCCTGGCCTACACCCTCGCCCAGCAGCAGGCGCACGCCGAGGGCATACCCCTGTCGATCACCTCCGGCTACCGCACCTACGAGCAGCAGGAAATGCTGTGGCAGGACGGCCTCGCCACCTACGGCAGCCCCGACGAGGCCCGGCGCTGGGTCCTGCCTCCGGAGGAGTCCACTCACGTCTCCGGCCACGCTGTCGACGTCGGCCCCGAGGTCGGCGCCCAGTGGCTGGAAACCAACGGCAACCGCTGGGGCCTGTGCCGGACATTCGACAACGAGTTTTGGCATTTCGAGTTGCAAACCGTTCCGGGTGGGTCATGTCCGCCGCGTCTACCGGACGCCAGCCATCGGTAGCAGGGGTTGAAGAATCCGATGGTGACGCTGGGCAGCACCCCCTCCGTGGCCGGTCTGCGGTAGCCGACCGAGCCGGGCAGCGTGACGCGTGCCCGGCTCGATGCGGCTCAGCGGAGGGCGGCGAAGAACGTGCGGATGTCGGTGACGTGGGCCGTGGGTTCCTCCATGGCGACGAAGTGGTTGCCGGGGTTGCCCGACGGCCAGTGGGTGATCTTGTTGTCGCGGTCGGCGAGTTTGCGCATCAGGGGTGAGCCGCCGCCGTAGACGCCGGTCGGAACCAGGTTCTGGCCGGTGGGCCAGGCGAAACCGCCGTCGCGCAGTCCGTTGTACATCGGCCAGGACGACGTGCCGGTGGTCTGGGTGAACCAGTAGATCGCGATGTTGGTGAGCAGGTGGTCGCGGTCGATCACATCCTCGGCCAGGTCGGCCATCGGGGTGAACTCCTGGAATTTCTGCATCAGCCACGCCAGCAGTGCCACCGGGGAATCGTTCCAGCCCAGTGCGAAGGTTTGCGGGGCGGCGCGCAGCAGGGTGTGGTGGTCGATGCCGCCGGTCATCCACTGCTGCATCTCCTCCCACTGCAGGAGGTCCTCGTCCGACATCGTCGGCACGTCGGCGTCGGTCGGCATCCCGATCCCGCCGTCGAGATGCACACCGATGACGTGCTCGGGCGCGGCGAGCGCCATCTCGGGGGCGATGTAGGCGCCGAGGTCACCGCCCTGGGTGCCGTAGCGGTCGTAGCCGAGGCGGTCCATCAGGGTGGTCCACATGCGCGCCACCCTGGCCGTGCTCATCCCGGTGTCGCGCGGCGCTGCCGAGAAGGCGAAGCCGGGGACCGACGGCACCACGACGTGGAAGGCGAGGGCCGGATCGAGGCCGTGGGCTCGCGGATCGGTCAGCGGGCCGATGGTGCGGGTGAATTCGACGAACGACATCGGCCAGCCGTGGGTGAGCAGCAGCGGCACCGCATCGGGCTCGGGGGAGCGGACGTGCAGGAAGTGCACGTCGAGGCCGTCGATCTCGGTGACGAATTGCGGGAACTCGTTGAGCGCGGATTCCTGTGCGCGCCAATCGAAGTCCTCGGCCCAGTACCGCGCGAGTTCGCGTACGTAGTCGGTCGGCACGCCGCGGTCCCAGCCCGCACCCGGCAGTGGCGCCGCCCAGCGGGTTCGGCGCAGGCGGTCGCGCAGGTCGTCGAGGTCGGCCTGCGGGATGTCGATACGGAAGGGGCGAATGGTCGTCATGCGAACTCCTCGGTCGGTGTATTCACTACGGTAGAAGCCATCTAGGACAGTTTCGGTCCTAGATGTGGGGCAGAATTTTCGACATGACCGATACCGCCGCCCGCTTGCTCCGTTTGCTCTCGCTGCTGCAGATGCCCCGCGAATGGCCGGGCAGCGAGCTCGCCGAACGGCTCGGCGTCACCGACCGCACGGTCCGCCGCGATGTCGACAGGCTCCGCGAGCTGGGCTATCCGGTGGTGGCGGCCATGGGCGCGACCGGCGGATACCGGCTCACCGCCGGATCGGCGCTGCCGCCGCTGGTGCTCGACGAGGACGAAGCGGTGGCCGTCGCGGTCGGCCTGCGGGTCGCGGCCGGGCAAGCCGTCGCCGGCATCGAGGACGCCTCCGTGCGCGCGCTGACCAAGCTCGAGCAGGTGCTGCCCCCGAAACTGCGCAGGCGGGTGCGGGTGGTCGGCGCGGCCGTCGCGGTGCGCGCGGGCACCGGGCCCACGATCGACCCGGAGGTGCTGACCACCCTCGCCGCCGCGGTGGGCAACCGGGAACGGCTGCGGCTGCGCTACCGGGACGCGGCCGGTGTGGAGTCGCGCCGCCATGTCGAACCGGTGGGCGTCGCGGCGGCGGGCAGGCGCTGGTATCTCGTCGCCTACGACCTCGACCGGGAAGCGTGGCGCAGCTTTCGCGCCGACCGCATCGAGGGTCCGCAGCCCACCGGCGCCCGCATCGTCGCCCGGCCGCTGCCCGCCGCGAATGCCGCCGAATTCGTGGGCGGCAACCGGACCGATTGGGGCACACCGGAATACCGGGTCGACGTGACGATCGACGCGCCGCTGCGGCGGGTCGCGGGCAGGCTCGGCGAGTCCGTGGACGGCCTCGCCGCCGACGGCGACACCGCGTGCAGGCTCACCGAGACCCGCGACGACGACCCGGAATGGCTTGCGGTGCAATTGATGTCACTGGGCGCGCTTCCGTGTGCACGATTCGCCCGAACTGCGCACCAGGTTGCGGCTGCTGGCGGAGCGCATCGCGTCCGCGCTGGAATGAACCGTGCTACAACCTGCCCGCGTCCTTGAGCACCCGGCGAGACTGGGCGAAGAGCATGCCGACATTGACCGTCTTGCGACAGACCACCACGACCACCAGATCGTCGCGGCTCTCGGCACGCAGGAACAGGTGGGTGAGGTTGTCGGAATTGACCAGGATCTCCTGGAAGTAGTGGTCATCGCTGCGGACGCCGCGCCGCTCCTTCCAGATGTCCTCGATCATCACCACATTGCGGCCCTGGAACAGGTCGAGGGTGGCGGCCGCGAGCAGGTCGAGGACCTCCGGCGGGTGGTTGTCGACGGTCTCCACCGACAGCAGCATGCCGGTCGACATGTCGATGACGCCCGCCGCGACGCAGTCGGGAACCTCGGCGCGCAGTGATTTCACCGTCGCGCCGAGGTGTTCGGTCATGGTGACCGGGGTGCCGTTGGGGTTCATGGGATCCTCTCGGTTCTCCGCCGTGGCGAAGAGTCGGACACGTCCACGGCGGTCGTGGACGGGGGAGCGGCCTGCGGTGGGCGCGGCCGGAGTGTGTCGTTGATGCCGCTGGCGCCACGGCGACGGCGGGGGAGTGCCGGGTCGACCATGCCCGCGCCGGCGGTGGCGGGTGGTTGGCCGGCGGGCCGGGCAGGGATGGTCAGCTGCTCGCAGGCGAGGAGGCGCGCGACCTCGACGGTGACCGGGTAGAGCAGGCGGCCGAGCAGGAACGCCAGATCGCGGCAGCTGCGGGTGCCGTCGACCAAGCGCAGGATGGCGGCGCTGTCATCCTCGTCGCGGATCGAGCGGCCGAACTCGGTGAGCGCCAACAGGTTCCGGTGTGGCGAGAAGCCCGCGTGGGCGAGTGCGGCCAGTCGGCGTGCGGTCTCGCCGAGGAGCCACTCGGATTCGTAGCCGGAGTCCTCACCCGCGAAGACCTCCCGATCGGCGTCGATCCAGTGGCAGCGATCGATCCAGCCCGCCGCGATGGCGAACAGGCCGTCGACGGTCGCCGTCATCCGCAGCAGGCGGGTGCGGGCCGCCCCGAGCGGCTGCTCTCCGTGGTCGATAACCTCGAAACCTGGTGCGCCGCAGGTGTTCACGGCGATGACCCGGCCATCGGCGAACCCGATGCCACCGCCCGGTTCGCCGGTGACCCGCAGGATGCCGGAGCGACGGCCCGTGCCCGCGTCGGTGAGTGCTACTTCGAGCGGACGGGTGGTGTCCCGCAGGGGGACGGGTAGCTGCATGGTGGTCACATCCCGCGGTGGGCAGGGAAAGGTCGGCGCCGGCTCGAGGGAATGGCGACCCCGGCGCAGGCGGGCCAGCAACGGCCACCGACCAATTCCGGCGAATACTTCCGGCACCTTCATCGGGTTGGGTCGGCCGAGTTCCGGCGAACTCAGCGCATCGGTGAATGCGGCGACCACGACAGGCCGGAACGCCCGAGCGCGCGGCCTCGCCACCACGCTCTCGCGGCCGCGTGGTGGCGTCAAGGATGGTTGGCGAACCGAGGGTGGTCAGCCCACCGGCGCCGGTTCGCCAGGCATGCCCTCCAGGGTGAGTCCGCCCTCGATCGTGTTGGGGACGCGGCGCCGGTTGGGTGAGCCCAGTGCGGTGGTGAGGTCGCCGCCGTCGTGTTCGGCCAGCAGTTCGCCGCTGTCCCACACGAGCAGCGTCGCGCTGACGGTGTTCTCGGCGGTCGAATGCGCGAGGTCGTAGTGGGCGCAGCCGGGGACGTGCCCGTAGGTGATCCACAGGTCGTAGCCGGTCATGAACAGGTCGAGATCGAATTGCACACTCAGGCCGAGCAATTCGCTGCGGCCGTTGTCGTCGACACCGGCGAACGCCTCGTCCAGCGCGAGCAGGCGCGGGGCCTGCGGGTCGGCGGAATCGAGCATCACGTGGGCCGCCGCGAACAGCGGCAGGTGCAGCGAGACCGACTGCTCGCCACCGGAGAGCGCGCTGTGCCGGGCCACGGTCAGCTTGTCCTCGCTGCCGTCGCCGTTGACGAGGGTGAACGAGAACACCCGCCAGGTGCGGTAATCGAGGGTGGCGGCGAGGATCTCGGGGTAGGACCGTTCGGGGTGGGCGGTGCGGGCCGCGCGGATCTCGCTGGCGAAATGGGCACGGACCGAACCCAGATCCTCCGGGCTCAGCGCCGCGGTGTCGCGGTCGAGCAGCTTGCACATGGCGCGGGCGGCCTCGGACAGGCCGTCGGCAAGTACCCAGTGCACTCCGATGGTGTTGCCCGAGGACATCCGGCGCTGCTTCATCTCCGCGCCCATGCGGGAGATGAGTTCGCGTGCGTCGCTGGTGCGTTCGTGGATCTGCTGGGCGAGGCCGGTCAGCAGCGCGTCCTCGAGGATGCGGCGTTCGGCGTCGGTGAGCAGCAGTTCCTGATCGCGGCGGGCGGCATCGATGCGGGCGGCGAAATCGGCGAGCGCGGCCTGGCCGTTCTCGTCGTGCACGGCCACCACGGTGAGCCCGTCGGCGGCGTCCCAGTGCAGCCGGTAGTCGCGGCCCGAGGCGGTGAGCGCGGCGTCGAACTCCTGCAGCGCGCTGGTGACCGCCGAGCGAGTGGACTTGCGCCCGGCCTCGGTGGCGCGCACCTGGGCGGTGGCGGTGTCGAGATCGGCGAACAGGGCGGCCACCTCGTCGGGCAGCACCACCGGATCGGTCTCCGGCCCCGCGGCGACGATCCGGTACTGCAGCTGTTCCGGCGTCGACCAGGCGGCGTCGGTGCTCGGCCAGCGGTGCTCGACGGACGCGCCGAGCAGGCTGAGCAGGTCGGGCCGGGCATAGGGCGCCAGCGAGCGCACCTCGGCCAGCACCTCGGTGAGGGCGGTGGCGAGGGCTTCGTTGGCGGTGCGATAGGCGGCCTCGGCATCGCCGACGGCCTCGATCGCGGCATTGGCGGCCTTGCGGGCGGCCCGCTGCTCGGCCTTGGCCGCTTCGATCGCGGAGCGCGCGGCCTCGAGTTCCCGATCGATATCCGCGGCGCTCGCACCCAGCGCCTCACGCAGCGTCTCGAGCTTGCGGTGCTGCTCGGTGTATCCGAGCCGCGCTGCCTCGGCCTCCTCGGCGAAGGCCTCGGCCAGCGCCCGCGCCTCGTCGTGGCGGTCGGCCCCCTCGCGTTCGCGTTCGCGCTCCCGCTCGTGCTCGGCGCGCAGGCGCAGCAGTCCGGTGCCGGTGTTCTCGAAGTGCCGGATCGCGGCGGCCAGCGCATCGAGTTCGCGCGCCTCGGTCGGGGTGCGGTGCGCCTGGGCGGTGGCGCGCAGCTTCTTGTCCATCGCGGTGGCTTCGCCGACCGCCTGATCGAGTTCGCGTTCGGTCTGAGTGACGGCCTCGGACCTGGACCGCATGAGACCGGCGGTCTCGGCGACCGCGCGCAGGGCCGAGGTGATCGCGGAGGGACGGGGGAGCGCTTTGGTCGCCGCGCTGATGGCCGCCAATTCGGCTGTGGCCGTGGCTTCCTCGGCTTTCGCCGCGTCGGCCTCAGCGGTCGCTGCGTCGATCGCCGCATCGAGCTCGGCCTGGCGCAGTTCCCGTCGGCGGGCACGCGCGGTCGCACCGAGGAATTCGGCCTCGGGCTTCGTGTGGCGGCCCACGTGGAGACCGTGGCGATAGACACCGGAGGTGCCGATGACGACGGGGGCCATGTCGCCCACCGAGGCCAGCGGGACGCGGAGAGGCTGGAGTTGGGTCGAACCCATCCCGGTTGTCGCATCCGCCGACGTGGTCGCATCGGTCGTCGCGCCCGCATCCACCGTCGCGTCGGTGGCGGATGCCGGCGCAGTACGGGCCGATGCCGATGCGTCGTCGAGGGCGATCGAGGCGAGGACGTCGGCGACCGTTGCGGTCGGGATCGACAGGTCGTCGGAATTCTCCTCGACGACAAGGACTTCGGCGAGGGTGCGGCCGCTCGGGCGATCGGCGACGGGCAGCGGAAGCAAGTAGCGGACGCCGTCGGTGTCCGGGACGAGGGCCGGATCGCAGATCCAGGCGTCGAGCAGTCCGGTGGCCTGGAGGGCGGCCTCGATGCCCGCGGCTTCGGCCGGGGTCGTCGTGTCCGAGAAGCGGACGGATCGCCAGAAGGGCGCACCGGGGAGGTTGCCGCGCTCGCGGGAGTCGGTCGGGTGCACCGGCGGCGCGTCGTCGCGTTCGGCGGCCACTTTCTTGCGCTCGGCGACCAGGGTTTCCCGGCGGGCGATGGCAGCCGCTGCGCGGGCCTTGGCTTCCTGACGGCGGGTGCGGATCTGCTCCTGCAGGGGCTCGCAATACTCGGCCAGCACCTCGTGCGCGGACGGCGCGTCCTCGGTGCCCGCCGCGGCGACAGCCGATTCCAAGGCGGCGAAGAGACCGGGCCGATTCGAATCGGCGACGAGCGGTACGTCGGCGCCTCCGGAGCCGGTGGTAATCGGCGCGAAGACCGCCGAGTTGGTCTGCCACCAGGTGCGCAGGGCGGCAGCGGATTCGGTGCGAGCCAGGGTGACGGCGGCTTCGGCGTGGGCGACTTCGGCGGCCGCGGCGTCGCGCAGTTCCACGGCGCGTTCGGCGAGGCGCTGGGCGCGGGTGCGGTCGGCGGCCAGGGATTCCCAGCGGCTCAATGCTTTTCGTACCGCGCGGACGTCGGCATCGCGTTCCTCGGCGTGCCCGCGCACGGCGGCGGTGATCTGGTCGCCGCGGCCGTCGGCGCTCGGTGCCATCCACTCGATGCCGGCTTCTTCGGCGGCGGCGCGCAGGGCGTCCTCGCCCCGGACCAGCGCGGCGGCGGCGGTGCGCACCGCTTCGGCGGCCCGCTCGGCTTCTTCGGCGCGGCGCTGGAGGGTCTGGCCCGCTTCGGCGGCCTTGTCGCGGTGTACGGCGGCGGAGGTCTCGAGCCTGCGGACCGCGTCGGCGAGGTCGTCGAGCTGCTGTTTGCCCTCGTAGGCGCTGGATCTCTGCAGGTTCTCGCGGTCGGCGATAGCCTGTTCGTAGGCGCGGTCGGCCTCTTCGGCCCTGGTCTCGGCTTCGGTGCGGTCGGCGTCGCGGCGAGTGCGCAGGGCGGTGGCCGCGAACAGGGCGGTCGAGGCGTTGGTCACCGCGTCGAGCCGGGTGCGGACCTGGTCGACATCGGTCTTCGCCTGTACCGCAAGGTATTTGCGGTACACGTCGACGAAACGACGGGTCGCGGTGTCGGCCTGGACGAGCCCGTCGAGGGTGCGCCCGACCTCCTCCATATCGCTGAACGAGCGGGCCGCGTCCAGGATCAGCTGCTCGTCGAGCGGGCGCAGGCCGTCGGTCAGCGCCTGCGAGAGGCCGCGTGGGTCGAGGTTCTTGGCCAGCTGTGGCCTGCGCAGGGTGAGGATCAGGTTGATCAGCTGGTCGTAGCGCTGCACGCCGAGTCCGAACATGCGTGCGTCGATGGCGGCGCGGTACTCCACCGGCCGGTCGACGATGGCGTCGCTGCCGATCTGCTCGGCGAGTTGCTTGCGGGTCAGCGGGCGGTCGTCGGGGCCGATGAGGGAGAAGTCGACGCCCGCGCGACCGTCGGCGACGAAGTACCAGCGGGTCACCTTGTCCGAGGACCGGGTCGCGCGCATGCCGATACCGACCGTGACGACTTCCGGATCGTCCCAGCTGCCGCGCGCGAACTCCATCCACACATACGAGTAGGCCGATTCCTGCTTGCGATACAGCAGATTCGACTTCATGGTGCGTTCTTCACCGGCGAACGGGTTGAGCCTGCGCGGTTCGATCCGCCCGTCGAGCACGAACGGGAACAGCACTTCCAGGGCTTTGGTCTTGCCCGACCCGTTGGGTCCGCGCAGCACCAGGCGGCCGTCGGCGAAACAGAACTCCTGGTCGCGGTAGTCCCACAGGTTGACGATGCCCGCGCGGGTCGGGACGAAACGCACTCCGCCGTGAATGAGCGACATCTCCTCAGTTCCCTCCCGTTTCGGTGCTGCCGCCGTCGGTGCCGACGGCGGTGACGAACAATTCCTCGGCTTGCCGGACCCGCACGGTGACCACCGCGCCCCGGTACCTGGCCAGCGCGGGCAGCACCAGCAGCCCGCCCTCGACCGGCCGGATCAGCCGCAATCTGGTGAGCAGGGCGAGCACCTCGGTGGTGAGCCCGCCGACGTCGGCCTGCCATTGCGCGGCGAAGGTCGCGCCGTAGCGGTCGGTCAGCGCGGTGACGGTGCCGCGCACCCAGGTGTCCTCGAGGAACGGGTAGGTGACCGGCCCGGTGTCCTCGAGGTCCGCGTCGAGGGAATCCGCTGTGGTGTCGAGGGTTTCGGCGTCCTCGGCGAGCGGGGCGAACACGCCCGCCTCGGGGATGGCCGCGTCGAGCTGGTCGAGCAGTGCGTCCTCGTCGGCGGGGCCGGGGCGGTGCGGCACCGGATTGTCGATGTCGAGGACCGCGTCGGCGATCTCACCGATGAGCAACAGCGCCACCTGCGCGAGGGTGCCGGTGCCGGGGAAGCGGGTGTCGGACAATCTGCCCGAGGTGTCGATGAGCGCGACCCCTTCGGCGCGGCGCTCGGCGCGCAGACCCGTGCAGTATTCGACCTCACCCACCAGGCGGTCCTGGCCGAGCAGCGCACGTTCGGCGGGCGGGAGGTCCTCCAGGTACACGACGGGCCGCTCCACCAGGGCGCGGCGCACCCGGCGGGCCTGCTCGGCGGGCGCCTGCTCGGTGTCGTCGGCGAGCAGACCGCGCACGCTGTGCAGGTGCTGCAGCGCCCGCGGCGGCCGGAACAGGGCGAACACCACCGGCCGGTCGATGTCGTAGAGCGCCTCGCCCGCCTCGGGATCGCTGGCCCAGCCGCCCGCGTCACCGTCTGCCAGCGTCAGCGCGCCCCGGGTACCCAGCCAGGCGGCCCCCGCGCCGAAGGCCGCGCGGGCGGGGGCGCCGGCGGGGGGCGCCTCGACGCCCGCGCGGCGGCGGCGGGG
>NZ_JBHXMY010000030.1:20563-22743 GCF_042720195.1 Nocardia sp. NPDC058497
GGCCGGGGCTCGGGGGCCCCCGCCGCCGGCCCCCGGGTCTCCCCGCGCCCCCGCCCCCGGGCCCCCCCCCCCGCCCCCGGGGGCCCGGCCCCCCCCGGGGCCGGCGGCGCGGTCGGTGGACAGCTCGAGGCCGTCGATCCGGCTCGCGTAATCGGCCACGTGCTCGGCCAATTCGGACAGGGTGATCTGGTCGCCCGCCCGGCCGAGCGCGGCCAGCGCCAGTGCGAGATAGGCGTAGCGACGGCGATCGAAGACGCGATCGTTGACGCTGCGCGCGGGCATCGTGTCGTCGAGCCGGTCGTGCACGGGGTACAGGCGCGCGGTGGTCTCGGTGACCTCCAGGCGGTAGCCGAACAGTTCGGCGAGATCCTCGCGCAGTTCGGTGGCCCAGCGCCGGATCAACGGCAGCGCGATCCGGTCGGGATAGACCCGGGTGACCAGGTGGTTGGCGAGCATCACCCGGGCGGCGCGCTGGTAGCTGTCCAGGGCGAGGGCATCGATGCGGCGTTGCTGTCTCATCGTGGCGTTCCCCGTCGCGTCGTCGCGGTGACCTCGAGGCGGCGATTGTTGAGATGCAGCAGGCCCGCCGCGGTGCGGATGATGGTCGACCCGTCACAGGGGCGCACCGTCAGCGTGACACCGTTGTCGGAACCCGTTGTGCCGTCGACCTTTCCGCTGACCGGCACCCACGCCGTCGATGCCGCGTCGAGCAGTCGCAGCAGCACCTCGGTCTCGCGCTGGTCGAGCACCCGCTCGTGCACGGCACCGGTGGCCAGCGATGCCGCGGCCTGCGCGCGTTCGCGCTGTGCGGCCAGCTGGGCCTCGCGCAGCCTGCGGATGCCGGCGTCGTTGCGCGCGATCCGGGCTGGCGCGCCCGCGGTCGGCGCGCGGCCGGTTTCCGCGAGAGTGCGCGAGATCTCCAATGGTGGTGCCTCCCACCAGGATCGGCCCACGGGAATCACCTCGGCGTCGGGGTGCTCCAGCGCCAGATGCCGCGGCCTGCCCAGGCCGAACACCGCGTCGTAGAGCGCGTGCGCGCTCCCGGTGGTCGGGGTGTCGACGAACCAGGCGGCCAGATGCCGCAGCGCCGATTCCCGGCTGACCCCACCGCGGCGGGTCTCGGTGACGCGACGCAACAGCGACAGCACCGCGGCGATCGCGCTCATCGTCGCCTCCCGCAGCCGGTCCGCCTCGCACGACTCGTTCGCCTCACCGCTGCCCGCGCTGACGAACCAGGTGCGCAGGCCGTCCCAGCGCGACTGCCAGTCCGCTTCCCGCTCGGCCGGGCTCAGCATCACCCGCTCGTCGCAGCTCGCCGCGCGCCCGATCAGCTGCCCGACGCCGGTGTCCTCGACCTCACCGATCGCGGCCGCCAGCCGGGGCGCGAAACGGGCAAGGTCCATGCTGAACTCGCGCATGTGCGCGAGCAGCGCGTCCTTGTGCGCGAGAAAGGATTCCGGGGTGATCTCGGTGGTGCGCACCAGATCGCCCAGCGACAGATAGAAGTGCGCCGCCCGCGCCGCCATATCGGTGAGGGTCGCGTCGAGCCTGCGCAGCGTCGTGTAGACGCGTTCGGCGTCGCCGTCGCGGTTGGCGGTGGCCAGGGTGCGCAGATCTG
Source organism: Nocardia sp. NPDC058497 (assembly GCF_042720195.1). Lineage (NCBI taxonomy): Bacteria > Bacillati > Actinomycetota > Actinomycetes > Mycobacteriales > Nocardiaceae > Nocardia > Nocardia sp. NPDC058497. The sequence continues at coordinate 22,182 of NZ_JBHXMY010000030.1, forward strand.
CGAGCAGCTCGGGCAGCACCAGGCGCGACAGCGACGCGTCGTCCATCCTCGCCGTCAGCACACCCGCCACCGCCCGGTATGCCTGGAAACCGGCCTGGTCGAACTGGTAGACGTAGTGCCGGTTGCGGTACTCGGCGAGGGTGGCCGCGCGGGTGCCGTCGTAGCTGCGTTCCAGCACGCCCCAGCGATGCAGTTGCTCGAGCAACGGGCCGATCTCGACGGCGGGCAACGGCACGCCCGCGGGCCCCGCGTGCGCGCCCGTCTCGGCCCTGGCGATCCACTCGGCGACATCGTCGGCGTGCAACAACACCACATACGCGGCGCGGGCGCTGTCGAAAGCGCGCAGCACCCGCAGGTAGTCGGCGCGCTTCTCGGCGGTCGCGAACGAGAACAACCGCAGACGCTCGTCCCACAGGGCGGGTACGGCGCTGGGCAGGCCGTCGGCGAGGTCGGTCACCGTAGACAGGTTAGTGGTGGCCGCCGGGGGGTCATGGGGACCCGTCCCGGATCGGCGCGCCTCCCGCGTCTGGTATTCACCGCTCACCCGACGTTTAGCGAGCGC
>NZ_JBHXMY010000031.1:0-4297 GCF_042720195.1 Nocardia sp. NPDC058497
TTTTGGGTGTTGCCGACACACACTGGTGTCCCTAACACCAACGACTCGAATCGGCGTTGCGTGAGTCTCTGATCGCGGCGGGCGTCACCATCTGCGATGTCGTTCACAAAAAGTTCGAACCGCAGGGGGTGACCGTCCTCGCCCTGTTGTCGGAGTCCCACGCCTCGATTCACACTTATCCGGAGTCCGGCGACATCTTCGTCGACGTCTTCACCTGCGGCAGCATCGGTGCGGGCGCGACGAAGGCTGTGGAACTTCTGCGAGACAAGCTGTCTCCCAAGAATGTTCGGATGCAGGTCGTCCAGCGCGGCCACGGCGCCGAGAAGATCTACGAACCGGTGGGCGACGGCCTGACCCGGATCTGGGATCTGCACGAGGTGATCGTGGACACCAACACCCCGTTCCAGCACATGGTGATCGCGCGGACCGATCAGGGCATCTCCCTGTTCTCCGACGACGATCGTCAGTCCACCGAGTTCTCCCAGGTCACCTACCACGAGGCCATGATGGTCCCGGCGTTCGTGCTCGCGGAGAAGCTCGACCGGGTGCTGATCATCGGTTCCGGCGAGGGTGTCGCCTCGCAGATGTCGGTGGCGGCCGGGGCGACCCACGTCGACCACGTCGACATCGACCAGCTCGAGGTGGAGCTGTGCGCACAGCACCTGCCCTACGGCTACACCACCGACGAGCTCACCGCCGCGGTGAAGGGCGAAGGCCCGGTGCACGTGCACTACGCCGACGGCTGGGACTTCCTGGCCAAGGCGCAGGAGGCGGGCACCCGCTACGACGTGATCGTCATCGATCTGCCGGACGAGCGTGTCGAGGACGCCCAGCACAACCGCCTCTACGAGTCGGAGTTCCTGTCCCGATGTAAGGCACTGCTGGCCCCCGGCGGCGTGCTGTCGGCCCAGGCCGGTTGCGCGACCATGTGGCGCAACGAGACCCTCAAGCGGTCGTGGGGCCGGTTCCACGAGCAGTTCGCCACCGTGGTCCCCTACGGCAGCGACGAGCACGAGTGGACCTTCCTGTTCGGCCTGAACGAGAAGATCGAGGACCCGGTGCGCGGCATGGCCGATCGCCTGGCCCTGCTCCCCTACCGCGCCGAGACCATCGACGCCCGCGCCCTCGAGCGCGGCGCGATCGAACCGTACGCGCTGCGCGGCTGAGCTAGAGCGACAGACACCGAAGGCGGTGATCCGGATTTCCCCGGGTCGCCGCCTTCGTCGTTGCGGCGGCCGATGATCACCGGGCTCCCGATTCCGGTGCCGCGCGGCACCGATTGTTGGCACTATGCGAGGTGTGACACACACACCGCTGTCCGCCGACGGTCTGATGCCGGTCCCCTGTCCATCCGGCCACCGGCCCCGCCTGGACGCGCTGTCCGCGGCGGGCCTGGCCGAGTTCCGCCGGTTGTTCGCCGCCGCGCCCGACGTGACGGCGGCCGAGTTCGCCCGGCTCGACGGTGACGTGACGATGCGATCGTTTCCCGGATCCGGCGAGCGGGTGCTCGCGCCGGTGATGGCGCGGCCGTCGTACTTCTGGGTGGCGAAGTCGTTTCGTCACGTGGACGGCGGTGTCGCGGTCGGCCACAATGTCTTTCGCCTGCTCGGCGGCATGCGCGCGCTGAATTTCGTGGCGACGGTAGGTGATTCCGTCATCGACGGGCGACCTGCGGTGCTGTTCGACTACGACGACCCGCGGGTCGGGTCGCGCCGACCGGCCCGCCGGATCTACGACGAACTGCGCGAGATCGAGCCGGACCTGTGGCTGGGCCCGAGCTACTTCCGCACACAGAGCAAGCGAATCCCCATGGGCTGGTTCGCACTCGACGCCTCCGTGCCGTTCGACGGCCCAGCCTGAACGCCGGTGAGCCGGGCGCGGAGTACCCGCACCCGGCTCACCGGAGAATGCTCATCCCTGCGCGGCGCGTTTCGCGCGGTACTCGGCGACGTTGAGCCCGCCCACACCCCAATCCGTCAGCGGCACTTCGTCGATCACGACATAGGTGCTGTCGGGCGCCTTGCCGAGAACATCGAAGAGCAGATCGGTGACGCCCCTGATCAGCTGCGCCTTCTGCTCCGGGGTGACCCCTTCATCGGTGACCTTGATGTTCACATACGGCATGACCGTGTCCTTTCGCTGTGGGTGCGGCCTCTGACAGCATGGCCGGGGACCGAGCCGCAGGTCCCCGAATGTTTTGGTAGCGAAGATATTTCGCTGATCACGCCGCCCGGCCCGAAATGAACCCGCCGTCGACGGGGAGAATGTGGCCGGTGACGAATTCGGCGTCGGCCAGGTACAGCACGGCCGCGGTGGTGTCGGCGACCTCGCCGATCCGGCCGAGCAGCGCCGCGCTCGCGGCGGCGCGGACATCGCCGTCGCCGAACAGCGGGGTGCGGATGATGCCGGGGGCGACCGCGTTCACCCGGATCCTGGCCGGTGCGAGTTCGGCGGCCAGGCTGGTGGTGAGCGCGTGCACGCCGCCCTTGCTGATCAGCGCCGCCGAGGCGGGCAATCCGGTCATGGCGTGGTCGATGAGCACGGTGCCGATGTTCACGATGCTGCCGCCCTCGCCCTGGGCGAGCAGCTGGCGCACCACGGCCTGGGTGGTGAAGTAGGTGCCCTTGAGGTTGCCGCCGAGATAGCGGTCGAGCTCGGCCTCGGTGACGTCGACGAACGGGGTCGCGCCGAACACGCCCGCGCTGTTGACCAGCGCGTCGACCCGGCCGAACCGGTCCAGCGCGGCCCGTACGTACGCCGATCCCGTTGCGGGCGAACCGATATCGCCGGCCACCGTGACCACTCGGTCCGGGGCGGCCAGCTCGGCGGCGACGGCGGCGAGCTTGTCCGCGTCGCGTCCGCCGCGGACGACCGCGTCACCGCGGGCGACGAAGGCGCGGGCGACATCGCGGCCTATTCCACTGGAGGCGCCGGTCACGATGCCCGTCTTGGGTATCGACATGGACTGATCCTTTCGGGTGAATATACGACCGGTCGTCTTTGAATGAGCAACCGGGGAGACTTCGGGCAGACCAGGCGGTCAGGTCAGGACAGCGGCGCGATCACGGCCGGAAGTAGTCGTCGAGCAGGCGGCGCAGGCATTTCTCGAGCGGCTCGATCGTGCGGTCGATCTTCATCCGGATCACCGCACCCTCCCAGGATTCGAGCAGCAGATCGGCGAGCTCGACGGCATCGATGTCGGCGCGCACCGCACCCTCGGCCTGCGCGGTGCGCAGCGCATCGGCCACGCCGTCCCGCCAGGACGCCCACGCGGCCGACAGCGCTGTCCGCAGCACCTCGCTGCCCTCCAGCTCGCCGCCGAGATTGGCGATCAGGCAGCCGCCGGTGTAGTCGGCGGCCACGAAATCATCGGTGAGCTTGCCGAAGAACCGGCGAAGTCCGGTGAGCGCGTCGGGGGCGCCGGCGAACGCCGCGGCCAGGTTGCGCTGCACGCACAGCGAGTGATGCTCGATCACCGCGTGCGCGAAGCCCTCCTTGCTGTCGAAGTAGTTGTAGAACGACCCCTTCGGCACACCGACCTTGTCGAGCACCTGCTTGATGCCGGTGCCGTGATAGCCGTTGGACAGCAGACCTGCCGCGCCCTCCTCGATGAGGAGGGCCCGCGTGTCGTCGCTACGCCGTGGTCGTGCCATGCGTCGAACTATACGACCGGTCGTCTACTAATGGCAAGAGGGCAGTTCAGTCGTCGTCGACGCCGCGGGCGGCCAGGGCCTCGCCCATCGCGTCGGCCGTGCGCAACGCGCGGACCAGCACCGGCGTGACCAGGGCGGTCGCCGACCAGGAGACGCCGCGCGCCCGCCGCGCCTCGGCGACCTCGTGCACGATCTGCGCCAGCAGCGGAACGCACCGGATGGCCAGGGCCAGCAGCAGACTCACCCGTTCGGGATTCACCCCGACGCGGCGCAGCGGTCCGAGCGCGCGGGTCAGCGCGTCGAGCATGTCGGTGACCCGGGTCGTCACCGTCACCAGCGCCGCCAGCGCCACCGAGACGAGCAGGACACCGCAGACGACGACGGCCCGCGCGGGCGACGTGGTGAGCAGCTGGAACACCCCGATGATCAGCGTCATCCACAGCACCGGACGCACCTGGGCCAGGGCCACCCGCCAGGAGATCCGCGCGAGCGCGAACAGGCAGGCCACGACGACCACCGCGCCCGCTACACCGAGCGGGCTGCGCACGAACACCGTCATCGCGACGATCGCGACCACCAGCAGCGCCAGCTTCACGCCCGCGGGCAGTCGATGCGGCAGCGAGTCGCCGGGGCTGTAGAGACCC